>JALYWZ010000598.1 GCA_030852505.1 Myxococcota bacterium
GTTCGAATCTGGTGACGACGTCGCCGCTCTTCGACGGTTCGTGCGTCTGACGCAGACTGAGTTCGCGCGCGCGATGGGGATCAGCGTGCATACTCTGCGAAACTGGGAACAGGGGCGGCGAAAGCCGGAGGGTCCGGCTATTGCGTTGCTTCGGATTGCTGCGCGTCACCCACGCATCCTCCGTGAGAACCTGCGCTCCGCGGCGTGAGTCATTGAACATTGGCTGCCCAACTCTGGTTTGAACGCCGACGTGGCCCTCTCAGTGAAGGCCCCGACTCAGAAACTCATATTCAGTGGCCGCAACCCTTTTCTCGGGCTGCTCCGGAGACGACGGCGGCGAGAGCGTGTTGGAGACCTCCGTCGTCCGCAAATCGATCCAACGCAGCGTCGTACGCGATGACACGCCGCGCGGCCGCTACGAGCGCGACCATGCTGTCGTCGTTGTTCGGGTCGTAGGCATCGGTGGTCCAGGTATGACCGCACGCGCCGCATTCACCGATCGCTCGACAATGCGCGGCGATCTTTCGGGCAGCTTCCACGATTTCTGGGTCGAGGTCGGACATCCACCGGTTTTAGCGCTCGGCCAAGCTCTTTGGTACCGTTATCCCGGGTTGCCGCGCCCCCGGTACAGGGACAAGCTCGCACGTCTCTCTCCTGGGTCGGAAATCATCGATGCACCGAAGCTGGCAGATCCTGCGGGTGGTTCTGGGTTGCTGTTCCTTCATCGCGGGCATCGGGTTGATGCACGGATTCGGCTTCATCGCGACGGCGAGTGCCGAGGAGGCCGCCGGAGAGCAGAAAGGCCCGTCCGACGAGGCGAGGCTCGAGGCGGAGCTCGCCGTCCACTTCCGAGCTCGGCGCTATTCGGAAGCGAGGCGCAGCGCCGAACAGCTGCTCGGTCTCCAGGAACGCAGGCTGAGCGCGCGAGCTCCGAAGCTCATCAGCGTGCTCGCAACGCTGACGCTGTTGTACGCCGCCGAGAACGATTTCCCGAGCGCGCTCGGCTCAGCGCTCCGCGCCCTGCAGATCGAAGAGGCAGCACACGGTCCCGATACCAAACAGGCCGGAGAGCTGCAGCAAATGATAACTGGCCTCTACCGGCGCATGAATGACAGTGCGCACGCGGCGGAGCACGCCGAACGCGCGCTACGCATTCTCCAGAAGACCGGCGGCGGTGACCAGCGACTACTGCAAAGCCTGTGCGAGCTCGGCGACCTGTACCTCGAGCTGAAGGATACCGCTCGCTCCAACGACGCTTACGCTCGCGCGCTACGAATTCAAGAGAAGACGAAGACGAAGGAGACCGTGCAAGCCGCGCGCCTCTTCCGATCGATGGGGCAGGCGAGCGCATTCGCGGGTGATGCGAGCAAGGCTGCAGCGTTTCTTCGGCGAGCACTCGCGCTGTTCGAGAAGCTGCCAGGCGTCGATGGGCGGGAGCTGGCAATGACGCTCATCGATCTCGGGCTAGCCGTGGAAGGAGTCGCCAACGGTCAGGAGTCCATCGCCCTGTACCAACGGGCGCAGCGCCTGTTCGAGGCCGCGTCCGACGACAAGAACGTGCTGGAGTGTTCGAAGCGGCTCGGCAGGCTGCTCTTCCAAGCCGCTCGCTATCGCGACGCGATCCTCGCGTTTCAGCGCGCGCTGCTGCTCGCGCAGAAGCTCTACGGCCCGACCTCGAGCGAGGTGGCGACGCTCTGCTCGGACCTCGCCCTCGCCCACGCGAACGCCTTCGAGTTCGAAAAAGCCGAACAGCTCTATCAGCGCGCTCTCGCGCTGATAGAACGCGAGAAAGGGCCGCAGAGTCAGGACGTCGCGGCGCTGCTCGCGAACTTCGCCGGCATCTACGACGAGATGGGCCAAGCGGCGCGCGCCCTCCCGCTGTACGAGCGCGCGCTCGAGATCCGCAAGCTGGGGCAGGATCCGAGGGCGCTCGCGATCGCCGAACAAGACCTGGCGCTGTCGCGGCAGCGCTTGGAGGACTTTGCAGCAGCGGAGACAGGCTATTCCCGGGCGTTTGCCATACTCGAAGCCGCGAAGGCGCTGGAGAGCGAAGAAGCAGAGCAAGTGCTCGGAAACTGGGCGTCCTTGTATGCGGACCGGGGCGAGTGGGGACGAGCGGAGACGCTCGCGCGGCGCGTGCTCGCGCTGGCCGAGAAGCTCTACGGCGCCGACTCCGCGGGTATGGCGCACCCGGCGAACAATCTGGGCGACTATTGCAAGGAGCAAGGCAAGTTCGAGGAAGCCGAGAGAGAATACGAACGAGCCCACCGGATCTGGGAACGGGAGCTCGGTGCCGAGCACCCGCTGGTGGGGCTCTCGCTCAACAACCTCGGTTCGCTGCGGCTCGCGCGGGCAGATCACGTCGGGGCGAAGGCCTTCTTCCAGCGAGCGCTCGCGATAGTCGTCAAGGCGCAGGGCCCGAACCATCCGGACGCCGCGACTACGCTCAACAACCTCGCGAACCTCGAGCTCAACCGGGGTAACTACGTCGAGGCGGAACCGCTCCTCGAGCAAGCTCTACGGATTTTCGAGCGGGCGTTCGGGCCGCGTCACGTCCTGGTCGCCACGGCGTTGAACAACCTGGGCAGCTTGAAGCTCCAGAGAGGAGATTCGAAGCGCGCCGAAGAGTTGTTCGCGCGATCGCTCGAGATCGTGGAGCGCTTGGGGAACCGCCGCGCGATCGCGAAGACCCAGCTCAATCTGGGCGTCCTCTACGACATGCGCAACGACGCAGTCCGAGCGGAGGGCCTGTTCCGCCGAAGTCTCGCGCTCTTGAGAGACGAGCAGGGGACTGATGTACCGGACCTCGCTCAGGCGCTGCTTGGTTTGGCCTCGACGCGCTTGGCGCTCGGAGACGGCGCCGAGGCAGAGAGCCTGCTCGAGCGCGCTCGGGCCATCGCTGTCGCTGCCGAGGGCGAGGCGGGGCCCGGTGTTGCCAGGATAGACGGCAGCCTGGCGCAGGTCGCGACGAGCCGCGGGCGCTATCCGCAAGCAGAAAGTCTCTACCAGCGAGCCGTGGAAGCGCTCCGGAGAACCTTCGGCGACGACCACCCGGACGTGGCGAAGTTATCCGCGAACGAAGCCCTCCTGTACTGGGAGGAAGGCAAGCGCGAAAAAGCGGTCGGCGCGATGCAGCGAGGCATGGACGCCCGAGAGCGGCACGTCAGCCGGACTCTATCGGCGGGCTCGGCAGAACAACGCCGCCTTTTTCTGTCTGCGTCGGCCCCGGAAACCGATTGGGCCGTCAACCTGCACCTGCAGGGTTTTCCCGACGACAGGCAGGCCGAGCGGCTCGCGCTGCTCGGGATCCTGCGAAGCAAGGGACGCTTGATCGAGGTCGTGCAGGATACGACTCGCGCGTTGCGGGAACACCTCGGGTCGGATGAGCGGCTGCTGTTCGATGAGCTCCGCGCCGTTCGCTCGCGCATCGCTCAGAAGGTGTTCACCAGCCGCGCGTCCGCTCTCGACCCCGAGCAATCCAGGTCCGCCCTCGCGCAGCTCGGCAAGCAAGCCGACGAGCTCGAGGCGCGCATCGCGGCCAGGAGCGCGCTGTTTCGAAGCGTGGCGCAGCCGGTCACGATCGAGCAGGTCGCCAGAGGATTACCGGCTGGCACGGCCCTCGTCGAGCTCGTCAATTATCAGCGCTTCGATCCGCGGGGTGAGCCGCTGACCTCCTGGCACGAGCAGCGCTATGCCGCCTACGTGCTCAGGGGCGATCAGTCGCTATCCTCCGTCGATCTCGGACCTGCCGCCAGCATCGACGCTCTGGTCCGGGAGTTTCGCGACGTGCTGCGAAATCCGCGCTCGAACCCGGAGACCAAGGCGCGAGAGCTCGACGAACGGGTGATGCGTCCGGTGCGCCGGCTCGTTGGGGATCTCCGGAACCTGATCGTGTCCGCCGACGGGTCGCTCAGCCTGGTTCCGTTCGGCGCCTTGATGGACGAGCGGCGGCATTACCTCGCCGACGAATGGTCGATCAGGTACCTCTCTACGGGCCGGGAGCTGTTGCGCTCCTCGTCTGACCCCTCCCGAAG
>JALYWZ010000599.1 GCA_030852505.1 Myxococcota bacterium
GTCGTGCTCGAGCTCGGTGGCGTTCCACTCGGCGAGCAAGCGCGCATCCTCGGCGTCGAACAGCCCAAGGTCGCGGATCCGAGTAGCAGGGTCCGCGACCACGGAGCGCAGCAAGGCCTCGAAGTGCGCGTGGAGCCTCTGGATAGTGCGCTCGTCGAACAGATCCGTCGAATACTCGTAGAGCGCTCGGAAGCGCCCCTGGTGCTCGACCAGCTCGCTCACCAGGTCGAAGCGCGACACCCCGATGTCCGCCTCCTGCTCGAACTCGAGCTCGACACCCGGGATCGACGGCAGGCGCTCCACGTACGACTGCAGCGCGAACAGCACCTGGAACACCGGCGCGTGGCTGGAGCTCCGCTCCGGCTTCAGGCCTTCCACGAGCACGTCGAACGGCAAGTCCCGGTGATCGAGCGCGGACAGCACGCTCGCCTTCTGGCGCCGCAGATAGTCGAGGAAGCTCTCGTCGTCGCGCGCGCGGCTGCGGAAGACTACGTTGTTCACGAAGCAGCCGATGATCGCCTCGAGCTCCGGACGATCGCGGTTCGCGACCGGCGAGCCCACGCAGACGTCGTCCTGGCCCGAAACGCGGTGCAAGAGCAGCTGCCAGACACCGAGCAGCGTCATGAACAGCGTCGCCTCCTGCTTGCGCGAGAATTGCTTGACGTTCTCGATCAGCGCCGAGTCGAACTCGAGCAACAGGCGGCGGCCTCGGAAGGACTGGGACGCCGGCCGCGGCCGATCGGTCGGCAGCTCGAGCAGCGCCGGCGCACCCGCGAGCTGCTCCTTCCAGTAGCCGAGCATCGGGCGCAACTGCCCGGAGTGCAGCCGCTGCCGCTCCCACGCCGCGTAGTCCACGTACTGAATCGAGAGCGGCGCGAGCTCGGGCGCTCTGCCTGCCGCGAACGCCGAGTAAAGCTCGCAAATCTCGCGCAGCGCGATCAGCATCGACCAGCCGTCGGTGATCGCGTGATGCATGCAGAGGTCGAAGACGAAGGCCTCGGGACCGAGCCTCAGCAGCAGCGTTCGCACGAGCGATCCGCGCGCGAGCTCGAACGGTGTCGCCAAATGCTCGCGAACGCGGCGCGCGACCTCCGTTTCCACGTCTCCCGCTAAACCCGAGAGATCGGCGTGCTCGAACCGCCACGAGCCGTTCTCGCGGATCACGACGTCCGCCATGCCGTCGCGTTCGCCGATGTTGGTCCGCAAGGACTCGTGCCGTCGTACGACCTCGGCCACTGCCCGCTCGAGCGCCGCGGCGTCGACGCGCCCGAGCAGCCGCACCGTCAAGCCGATGTTGTACTGCGGCCCCCCGCCCTGCATCCGATCGAGAAACCACAGCCGCTGCTGGGCGGCGGAGATCGGTAGCGGTGGCGTGCGCGGGATCGGCCGAATCGCAGCAGCGACAGCGCCGGCGTCGGCTTCGGTCTGGTTCTCGAGCAGCGTCAGGAGCTGCTCGCGCTGGCTCGCGATCTGCTCTTGCAGCTCGGGCGTGATCGCTCCCTTCGGAGCGTTCGCGCGCAGCTTTCCGCCCTGGACGAACAGCCGCACATCGCGAGCGCGCAACGCCGCGAGCAGCGCGCGCGCACGCGCAGCGGGCGTATTCTTGCCACTCGGCTCGGGCAGCTCTTCCAGGCGGCTCGCGGGGCTTTCGACCAGCTTCGTCAGCAAGGCCAGGAAGTCCTTGGCGAAGCCCTCCACCGTGCTCCGATCGAACAGATCGGTGCTGTACTTGAACACGCCGTGGAGGCTCCCGTCGCGCTCGACCATCTGCAGCGCGAGGTCGAACTGGCCCTCTTGCTGGTCGAGCGGGTAACCGGAAATCTCGAGACCTCCGAGCTCGATCGCCGGCTCGGATGCGTCCCCCGTGAGCAGGCCCTGGAGCTCCTTGAACTGATCGAAGCGCTGCAGCACGAACAAGGTATCGAACAGCGGCGAACGGCTCGAGTCGCGCTCGGGCTGCAGGCGCTGCACGATCACCGGCAGCGGCAAATCCTGGGCCTCCAGGGCGCGCAACACGGTCTCCTTGAGCGTGCCCAGGAACTCCCGAAACGGCGTGCTGCCGAGCGGCCGCGAGCGCAGGGGCACCGAGTTCACGAAGTCGCCCACGACCCGCATGAACTCGTTCTTGCTACGGCCGAAGGTCGGAGAGCCGACGATCACGTCTTCGGCGCCGCTCAGCCGGTGCAGCAACACCTGGAACGCGCCGAGCAGCACCACGAATGGCGTGGTGTTCTCGGCCAGGGCCAGGCGCTTCACGGAAGCGGTGAGCTCGGCACCAAGCTCGAGCGGCAGCGAGGCACCGCGGAAGGTCTGCACGCGCGGCCGGGGACGATCGCCCGGCAGCTCGAGCTGCGGCCGGGGCGCCGCGAGACGCTCTCGCCAGGCCTCCCAGAGCCGATCGCCCTCGGGGCCCGCGAGCGATTCGGTCTGCCACTTCACGTAATCGCTGTACTCGAGCGCGGGCCGAGACAGCGCCGCGGGCGGGCCGCCCGTGTCCTCGGCGTAGAGCTTGAACAGCTCTTCGAGCACGATCATCAGCGACCAGCCGTCGGCCGCGATGTGATGCACGGTGATCAGCAGCACGCTGTCCGTCGGACTGCGCCGGTACAGCGATGCGCGCAGCATCAAATCCCGCTCGAGGTCGAAGGGACGGCGATAGTCCGCCTCGACGCGCCGCTTGAGCTCGGCGTCGTCCATCCCGGGTACATCGAACAGCTCGAGGCTCGCCCGGCGCGCGCCAGGAACGCGCTGGGCCGGCACGCCACTCTCGTCGGTCACGTAGCTCGTGCGCAGGCTCGCATGGCGGTCCACCAGGGCCTGCACGGCTCGACCGAGGCCGGGAACGTCGACGGCGCTCTGGAGCCGCATCGACAGGGCCACGTGGTAGGCCGCGCTGTCCGGCGCTTGTTGGTGCAAGAACCACAGGGACTGCTGGCTCGACGACAGCGGAAAGGTCTGAACGCGCTCTTCGGCCGCGCGACGCAGCGCTTCCACGACCGCCGCGCGCTGCTGCGCGAGCTCGCTGCGCTGCGCTTCTCCCAGCGCGCCCTTCGGGGCGCGAAAACGTAGCCGATCGCCCTCGAACCAGAGCTCCACGCCGCGCCCTGAAAGCTCGCTCACCAACGCTTCTACGCTCACAGCGACCCCTCCTCCCAGGCGTCGCCGCCGCTACTTTCCACTGGTCCACGCGCCGGCGCAGAGCCGGCCACCTTGAGCACGGACTCCACGATCTGGTTCAGGCTCGGCCCGTCGAGAAACTGAATCACCGGCACGACGACTCCGAGGTCGGCCTCGATCTGGTTCTTGAGTTGGACTGCCATCAGCGAATCGAAGCCCAACGAGCTGAGCGGCGCGGCGGCGTCGAGCGCCTCGCCCTTCATACCCAGCGTTCGCGCCGCCTCCCCGCGCAAATATTGCGCGAGGGGCTCGACCCGAGCCTCACCCGTCGCGCTGCGAAAGGCCGCGAGCGCGGCGTTCGCGCCGGACTGCTTCGGCCGTGCACCTCCGGCTCCCGCGATTAGAGACGACAGGAAGGGATCGCTCGCGAGACCCGGATAGGCGGCTGCGAGCTCGGCCCAGTCGATCGGCATCACGCCAGCCTGCGCCACGGAGGCGCCGAGCAGCTCCTCGAGCGCGGCCACGGCGTCGGCGGTGGTCATGGCCTTCATGCCCGTGAGCAAGCTGCCGCCACGCGCGCGCCCGCCCTCGGTCGCCATCCCGACCTCGCCCCAGGTGCCCCAGTTCACGCTCAGCGCGGGCAGGCCGAGCCCGCGCCGGTGGCGCGCAAGCGCGTCGAGGAAGGCGTTGCCTGCGGCGTAGCTGCCGAGCAGCGGCGAGCGCAGCAATGCCGATGACGACGAGCACAACACGAACCAATCGAGGGGCTCCGTCGTCAGCGCGCGATGCAAGCCGAACGCGCCGTCGATCTTGGCGGAGAGCGCGGCCCTGAGGCCCGCGCTGGTCTCCGCCCCGAGCGCCTGGAACGAAAGCACGCCGGCGGCGTGGATCGCGCCGCGGATCGGCGG
>JALYWZ010000600.1 GCA_030852505.1 Myxococcota bacterium
CGCGTGGACCAGGCCGCGCAGCGACCCGAGCCGCAGTCGGCTCTGGCTCGAACGGAGCTCAGCGCCACCACCGAGTTACCGCGCCGTGAATTGCTGGTGCGTGCCGAGACCAGCGAAGCTCGTGCCGAGCTGGCGCATCAACCCGCGCTCTCGCCGCGAGCGCCCGGGCTCGAGATGGCGACCATGCAACACTGGGCCGCGGTCGAGGTCGGCGCGCGCACGCTGCCGCGCAACGTGCGGGGTGAGGCGGCGCTGACGCCCTCGGATCCACCCAAGAAGGGCGGGCGCGGCCGCGGCGCCGCCGCCGAAATCGAGTGGTTCAGCGGGCGCGGGCCGCGCTCGAACGCTTACGCCGTCGTGTTCACGCTGCTCGGCCTGCTCACCCTGTTCGTGCTCGCCCGGTCGTGCTCCTGAGCGAGCGCGGTCTCGGTCGAGCTCACGCTCGAGCGCCGTCGAACAGCGGCGCGAAGAACGCCCACTCGCGATCGGCCCAGCCGGGCAGGTTCTCGTGCGCGAAGTCCGGGTAGATGACGCGCGACTTCTTGGCGGTGATCTGGTTGTAGGCGGCGAATTGCGAGGACGGCGGGCAGATCGTGTCCATCAGCCCAATCGCCATCATCACCTCGCCGCGGATCCGTGGCGCCAGGTGCTGCACGTCGATGTAGCCGAGCTTTTGGAAGAACTCCGCTTCGCGTTCGTGGGTGGGATCGTGATGGCGGAAGAACGTCTGGAGCTCCCGGTAGGCGTCCTTGGCGAGGTCCATCTCCCAGACGCGCTGATAGTCCGAGAGAAACGGATGAACCGGTGCGAGCCGCTTCACACGCGGCTCGAGGGCGGCGCAGGCCAGAGTGAGCGCGCCGCCCTGCGAGGCGCCGCGGGCGGCCACGCGCTCGGGATCCACCTCCGGCAGGTCGAGCACGACGCGCGCGAGCTGGGCGGTGTCGAGGAAAATCTGCCGGAACAGGAGCTGGTCGGGCTCGTCGAGCAGGCCGCGCACGATGTGCCCACTGTGCGTCGTACCGCGCACGCCGCCGACGTCTTCACTGAGCCCACCCTGGCCGCGGCAATCGAGCGACGCCACCACGAAGCCCGCGGCCACCCAGCTCAACTTGGTCGCGAAGTCGCCGCAGTGGTTGGTGTAGCCGTGGAACTCGAGCAACGCCGGGTGGCGGCCGCGCCGCACGCGCGGGTAGAGGAGCTTGGCGTGGATGCGCGCGCCGCGCACGCCCGTGAAGTACAGGTGAAAGCACTCGGCGAACGGCGTCTGGAACTTGGACGGCACGAGCTCCACTCGAGAATCGGTGTTTCGCATCTCCGTGAGCGCGCGCTCCCAGTACGCGTCGAAGTCGGCGGGCTTGGGGTTACGACCGGAGTAACGTTCGAGCTCGGCGAGCGGCAGATCCACGAGCGGCATGGCGGGCAATCTTAGTCGTCAGGACGTCGAGGCCGCCACCGCATTCAGTAGCTGCTTCTGCGCCAGCGCAAACAGCGCGAGCACCGGTGCGCTGAGCAAGACATTGCCCGCCATCACGATGTGCCAGCGCACTCCCGTGCCCTGCTCTCGCAACAGCGCGACGCCGAGCGGCAGCGTCCGCACCGAGTCGTCGGTGGTCATCACCAGCGGCCAGAAATAGTCGTTCCAGTGAAACACGAAGCTGAACAGGAACAGCGAGACCAGGGTCGGCACCAGCAGCGGCGGCAGGATCGAGTACACGATGCGCAGCTCGCTCGCGCCGTCGATGCGCGCCGCTTCCAGGATCGAATCGGGCAGGCTGAGGAGCGCCTGGCGCACCAGGAACGTGCCGAGCGCGCTCACGCCGAACGGCAAGATCAACGCGGAGAGCGTGTTGGTGAGCCCGACGTCCGCGAGCAGCGTGAACACCGGCACGAAGCGCACCTGCGCGGGCACGAGCAGCGTCGCGAGCACCAGCCCGAACGCGAGCGCGCGACCCCGGAACTCGAGCTTGGCGAGCGCGTATCCGGCAGGCACCGCGAGCGCGATCTGCAGCGCCGCGATGCCGAGCGCGACCAGCGTCGTGTTCAAGAAGTAACGCGCCACCGGCATGCTCTCGAAGACCGCGCGGTACGCGCCGAGTTCGAGACCCGAGGGCAGGGGAGCGGTCGGCGCCGCCACGATTTCCGGCAGCGTCTTGAGGCTCGTGACGACCATCCAGGCGTACGGGACCAGCCAAATCAGGCTGACCAGCACCAATCCGATGCGGAGCGGGATGCCGGTGCGGTTCGTCACAGGGCCTGCCTCCGCTGGTGGAAGAGGAGCTCGAGGGCCGTGAGCACGAGCAGCACCGCGAAGAACACGAGCGCCTCGGCACTGGCGCGACCCACCCGCAAGCCGACGAACATCTGCTCGTAGATCGAGTACACGAACACGGTCGTCGAGCGGACCGGCCCGCCCTGCGTCATGATCCGCACCACGTCGAACGCTTGAAACGTCGAGATCAGGCTGGTGGTGCCGACGAAAGCGCTGGTCGGGCCGAGCAGCGGTAGCACCACGCGCCGCAAGCGCTGCCAGGCGCCGGCGCCGTCGAGTGCGGCCGCCTCGAGCACGCTGGTCGGGATGCTCTGTAAGCCGCTCAGAAACAGCACCATCGAGTAGCCGGCGATCTTCCAGACCACGACGCCCGCGATCGCGAAGGGCGCCGTATCCGGGCTCGCCAAAAGCCCCACGCGCTCGAAGCCGAGAGCGCGGCCGAACGCGGACACGAGACCTGCGTCGGCGTCGAGCAGCCAGAGCCAGAGCAGCGCCACGCTCACCCAGGAAACCACGTAAGCGCTGAAAATGCTGGTGCGCGCGAAGGCAGCGAGCCGGCCGGGGCGGTTGACGGCGAGCGCCAGCGCAAGCCCGAGCACCATCGAAAAGGCGACGGCCGTCACGCTCACGCTGAGCGTGCTCCGGAGGATCGTCCAGAATTCGCCGCTCTCGAACAGGGCTCGATAGTTTTCGAGCCCCACGTAACGCTCGGGGGTGAGTAGATCCCAGTCGTACAGGCTGAGCCGCAGCGCGTGGCCGAGCGGATACAACACGAATACGAACAAGAACAAAAGGCTCGGTCCGAGCAACCACAGCGGATCGGTGCGGCGTGCGGGGCGCATGCCGGCTCCCCTCAGATCCGCCGCGAAAGCTCGACGCCTTCGCGGATCATCTCGCGCGCGCTGCCGTCGGCGAGCACCGCGCGTTCCAGCCGCGGCTGCACGATCTCGCGCTGGACGCGGAACAGCCGCGGCGACCAGGGCCAGGGCCGCGCTGCGCGCAGCTGGTCGATCGCGACTCGCTCGTTCGGATGAGCATCGTAGTGGCCGCGCCGCTCGAGCGAGCGCAGCGCGCCCTTCGTGACCGGAATGTAGCCGGTGCGCGTGGCCCACTCGATGGCCTGGCGTTCGCGCTGCATGAACTCGAGAAAGCGAAACGCAGCCCGCTTCTGCGAGGCCTCCGCGCTCTTCAAGATCACCCAGTGCGTGCCGCCCGTCGGCACCGCGCTCCGGACACCGCTCGGCAGCGGCGCCGCCAGCACCCGAAAATTGGCGTTGTCTTCGAGGTATTTGAGAAAGGCGGTCGAGGTCCAGATCATCGCCGCGCGTCCCGCGAGAAAATCCTGGTTGGTCTGCTCCCAGGCGTTGTAGTCGCGCCCCGGAGGCGGCTTCATGCTGCGGTCGCGGCGCACCAGGGTTTGCCAGAGCTCGAGAGCGCGCACGCCGGCTTCACCGCCGAGGCTGACGCGCCCGTCGCGCTCGACCACGTCGCCGCCCGCTTGCCCGACCAGCGCGACCCAGAACCACCAATCGACGGGGCAGCCGAAGCCGTAGCGTTCGACGCGCCTGCCGCGGCGCAGCGTGAGCGCGCTGGCGACGGCGCGCAGCTCTTCCCAGGTGCGCGGCGCGCCCAGCCCGGCACGCTCGAAGAGCTCCGCGTTCAAATAGGCAATCGGCGTCGAGCGGTTGAACGGCAGGGTCACGAGCTCACGCTCGCCTCCGCCGATCCAGGTCCCGCTCTGGCCGAGCGCCGGC
>JALYWZ010000101.1 GCA_030852505.1 Myxococcota bacterium
GGTCGGGCAACGACGTGATCACGCTGCTGCCCAGCTCGGCGGGGTGCTCGTCGAGCCAGGTGAACGCGTCGCCCTGGATCACTTCGCGCAGCGGTAGTGCCTCCATCGTCAGTCCGGCTCGTACACGATGCGCTGCGTCGGGTCAGTGAAGTAGTAGCGCTGGTAGTCCGCGCGCCCGAACGTGAACGCGCCGAAAGCGTTGACGACCAGAGCGAACCCGGCGAGCACCGCGAAGCGGCGATTGTGCACCACGCCCGTGGCCGCGAGCAGCGCGAACAGGAACGGCGCGTAGTCGTTCGAGAAGCGGTAGCCGAACTGCTGCCAGCCAGTGTTCTGATAGAAGAGCGACGGCAGGCTCACCGCGAGCGCCGTCAGCGCGAGCCCCGCTTCGGACCGGAGCTTCGCCACGCGAAGCACCAGCAACAGGTACAGCGGGGTCGTGACCCACAGGGCAAGCCCGTGGTGGTTGATGCGGAACGGTAGAGGCCCCGTGTCGAGCCACGGCAAGCTCGTCAGCATCACGCCCAGGTTCTTCCCGAGGTAGTGGTAGTCGAACAGGCCGTAGCGCTCGATCCGCGCCTGCCAGGCGATCGTGAGGTAGCGGTAGCCGAGCTCGAAGCCGTCGCCGAAGCGCGCGCGGTTCAGCACGAACGCGACCGCGAGCGCCAGGGCGATCGGCAACGCGAAGCGCGCGAGGCGAGCCGCAAGCTCGCGGCGGGCCAGACCGCTCCGCCATGCCTCGAGCACGAACAGAGGCGCCGCGAACAGCAACGGCGCGCGCGCAAAGAACGCAAGGCCGAGCAGCACCCCGGAGAGCAGCGGCCGCTCTGCGCCGAGCGCGCTCCACAGGTACAGCGCGCCGAGCCCGGTGCCCACCACGTGCGCCGCGAACCAGACCGTGCCCTGCACGGCACAAAAGAAGTACACGCTCCCGAAAGCGAAGCAGGCCGCGAGCGCCGCGTTTTGAAAGCGCAAGAGCGGGCTCCGCCCGAGGTCGCTCAAGCGCTCGAGCGCGAGGAACAAACCCGCCGGCGCGATGCCCGCGAGCAGCACGAACACGAGCCCGTCCGGCACGGCTTCGGCGCTGCCGGCGATCGCCACGAACGGCAGCAACAGCAGAGCGGGCAAGGGCGGGAACACGACGTAGGTTCGGCCCTCGAACACCGCAAAGTCGTTGTTCCCCGCGTAGGACGGCGCCCCGCCTGGCAGATCCAGGCGCCCGTCGAGCCAGGCGCGCGCGAGCAACGCGAAGTGGTTGTACCGCGTGTGTTCGGTGAGCACGCCACTTGCCGCAAAGCCCGCGTAGACCGCAGTCGCGAGCGCGCCTAACCCCAACGCCCAGAGCAGGCGCTGCCGGCGGAGTCCAAATGGCGTTCGGGGATAGAGCGAGCCCAGGCGTTCACGTGATGCTACGGTCCGCGCCGATGTCCAAGCCCGCGTTCTCGATTCCGGTCGCCGACCTCGAGCGCGGCCCGAAGACGCTGACGGCCCCGCTGCCGAACGCCTGGCTGCGCCTGATCCTTGCGGATACCGACGCCGAGCCCCAGGGCGACGGCAGCCTGGACGTGGAGCTGATGAAGACCGGGCGCAGCGTGATGGTGCGCGGCAAAGCCTCGGCCCGGGTCACGGTCCCCTGTGTCGTCACCCTCGAGCCCCTGCCCTTCGAGCTCAGCCCCGAGATCTTTCTGCTGCTTTCCCCCAGTGAGGCGGCCCAGCGCCCGCAAGGCTCCCGGAAAAACCCGGAAAAGCCCGGCGTCGCGGGGCGAAAGCGCTCGAAAAAGCGGGGGAATGACGGGGACGACGAGGACATCGAGCTCAGCGAAGACGACGCCGCCAAGGACACCTTCGACGGGGAGAACGTCGTCCTCGACGGGTTCATCCGCGAGTTCCTGGTGCTCGAATTGCCTCTCTATCCTCGTCGAGCCGACTTGCCTTCCGAGCCAACACCCGCTAACCCTCCGCCTCCCTCGGCGCCGGTAGCGGAAGCGCCCGTCGATCCGAGGCTCCAGCCGCTGGCCGCGATCGCCAAGCGGCTCGGGGAACAGAAGAAGGAGTAGAGCCGTGGCCGTACCGAAGCGCCGCCTTAGCAGCAGCAAGCGCGACATGCGCCGCGCGCAGCACGACAAAGTGTCTGCGCCCAACATCGTTCCCTGCCCGAACTGCTCGGCGCCGATGGTGCCGCACCGGGTGTGCCCTGCTTGCGGTCACTACAAGCAGAAGGCCGTGTTCAAGAAGGAAGACTCCGGATCCGGCTCGTGAGCCGCACCAGGCCAGCGATCGACGTTTTCGCAATGCGTCACGTCGATCGCTTTCTGGTTCAACCAATTTTGCGTGACGGCGCTTCGAGAGAAGCGTAACGGAACAGCATGTCCGCAGGGTCCCCGCTGCAGAGCCGCATCCTCGGCACCGGCGCTTACACGCCGGAGCGCGTTCTCAGCAACTTCCATCTCGAGAAGATGGTCGAGACGTCCGACGAGTGGATCCGCGAGCGCACCGGCATCAGCGAGCGGCGTATCGCGGCCGACGGCGAGAACACCAGCGACATGGCGCTCGCCGCTGCTCAGCGCGCGCTCCAGGCCGCCGGGCTCACGGCGCGCGACCTCGACATGATCATCGTCGGGACGATCACGGGCGACATGCCGATGCCCGCGTGCGCCGCGTTCCTGCAGAGCAAGCTCGGCGTCACCGACATTCCCGCCTTCGACGTGTCGGCAGCCTGCGCCGGATTCCTCTACGCGCTGTCGATCGGTGATCAGTTCATCCGCACCGGCCAGCTCCGGCACGTGCTGGTAGTCGGAGCCGAGCTCTTGAGCCGCGTGCTCGACTGGGAAGACCGCACGACCTGCGTGCTGTTCGGCGACGGCGCCGGCGCGGTCGTGCTCGGTGCGCGGAAAGAGGGCGAAGGCGCCGTGCTCTCGACGCGCCTGTACACGGACTCGAGCCTGGTGGAGTCGCTGTGCATCCGCGCCGGCGGCAGCCGTGAGCGCGTGACCCCCGAGGCGCTCGCCGCCAAGCGCGACAAGGTCTACATGAACGGCCGCGATATCTTCAAGATCGCGGTCAAGAACCTGACGCGGGCGTCGGCCTCCGCGCTCGCGGACGCCAAGCTTTCGGCCTCCGACGTGCGCTGGGTCGTGCCGCACCAGGCGAACCTGCGCATCGTCTCGCAGGTCGCACAGCGCCTCGAAATTCCGATCGAGCGCTTCGTTTTGAACATCGACCGCTACGGGAACACCTCCAGCGCGTCGATTCCTATCGCGCTCGACGAAGCGGTGCGCGACGGCCGCATCCAGAGCGGCGACACCGTCCTGATGTGCGCGCTCGGCGGCGGTATCTCCTGGGCCAGCGCGCTGGTTCGAATGTGACGAGCGTTTGGTTATTTCCGGGTCAGGGCAGCCAGGCCGTCGGCATGGGCCGCGCCCTCTACGAATCCTCTCCTGCCGCGCGCGGCGTGTTCGACGCGGCTGACCGCGCGCTCGGGCGGCCGATCTCGAAGCTGTGCTTCGAAGGTCCCGACTCCGAGCTCGCGCTCACGTACAACACGCAGCCCGCGATCGTGACTGCGAGCGTGGCCGTGCTGGCGGCGATCCGCGAGCGCTACCCGAGCATCGAAGCTCCGGCCTTCGCCGCCGGGCACTCGCTCGGTGAATACAGCGCGCTGGTCGCCGCTGGCGCGCTCAGCCTCGAAGACGCGGTGCGCCTGGTCGAGCTGCGGGGCCGCGCCATGCAAGAGGCGGTACCCGAAGGCGAAGGCGGCATGGCCGCGATCCTCGGCGGCGATCGGCCGACCGTCGAGGCGCTCTGCGCCGACGCGCGCCAGGGCGAGGTCCTCGAGCCGGCAAACTTCAACGCGCCGTCGCAGGTGGTGATCTCGGGCAGCGCCAGGGCCGTGGCCCGCGCGGCCGCGCTCGCGCCCGACCGCAAGCTCAAGGCCATCCCGCTCAACGTGAGCGCGCCGTTCCACTGCCCCCTGATGCAGCCCGCGGCGGAAAAGGTGGAGCGCGCGCTCTCGGAAATCCGCCTCACCGCCCCCGCGTTCCCGATCGTCAACAACGTGAGCGCCGAGCCGAACCAGAAGCCCGAGGGGCTCCGGACGGCGCTCGTGCGGCAAGTCGCCTCGGCCGTGCTCTGGGAGCAGAGCGTGATGGCCATCGCCGCGGCCGGCGTGACCCGGGCGCTCGAGATCGGGCCGGGCAAGGTGCTGGCCGGCCTCGTCAAGCGCATCGATAAACGGATCCAGGTTCTGAACGTTTCCGATCCGGCCGGTATCGACCAGATCGGCGCATTCCTGGCCGGTTGAGGCGAGCGAGGCGACCCTCGCCGCAGCGCGTCGCGTAATTCCCGGCTTGCCGAGCCGGATGCCGTGCTACACACGGCCGCGTTCGTTCGCTGGTTGGACCCAAGCATGTTCGATCTCACGGGAAAAGTCGCCATCGTCACCGGTGGCTCTCGAGGAATCGGCCGCGCCATGTGCGAGGCCCTGGCAGAGCACGGCGCGCGCGTGGTCGTTGGCTACGCGAGCGGAGAAGAAAAGGCGCGCGAAGTGGTGAGCGCGATCGAGGCCAAGGGCGGCCAGGCCGAGGCGTTCCAGGTCGACGTCAGCAACGGCGCACAGACCGAGGAGCGCATCGCCGAGGTGGCCAAGCGCCTCGGGCGCCTCGACGTGCTGGTAGCGAACGCCGGCATCTCGATCGACGGCCTGCTCTTGCGCCTGCGCGACGAGGATTTCGACCGGCTCTTGAGCGTGAACCTGAAGGGCGCGGTGGCTTCGTCCCGGGCGGCGATCAAGGTGATGATGAAGGCCCGCACCGGCCGCGTGATCCTGGTCTCGAGCGTCGTGGGCGAGAGCGGCAACGCCGGCCAGACCGCCTATGCCGCTTCCAAGGCCGCGCTGCTCGGCGTGACGAAGTCACTCGCCCGCGAGTACGCAACACGCGGCATCACCGTGAACGCCATCACTCCCGGCTACATCGACACGGACATGACCGCCGCGCTCAACGACGATCAGAAGAAGCAGATCGCCGCGGCGATCCCGCTCGGCCGCACCGGCAAGCCCCGCGAGATCGCGGCGGCGGCCGTGTTCCTGGCGTCCGACGAAGCCGCCTACGTGACCGGCCACGCGCTGCGCGTGAACGGCGGCATGTACGTGTAAGTCCAACAGAATTTCGCTACGAACCCAAAAAACGCATAGCAAAGGGCTCTCGTCTAGTGTAGACGCGCCCCCTGGAGATCAAAAATGGCTGAAGGTCGCGACATCACGGCCGAAGTGAAGCGGATCATCAAAGAGCAGCTCGACGTCGACGAAAAGGACATCAAAGAAGAGTCCACGTTCATCGACGATCTGGGGGCTGACTCGCTCGGTCTGGTCGAGCTCGTACTTGCCTTCGAAGAAGCGTTCGAGATCGACATCCCGGACGAGGACACCGAGAAGATCCGAACCGTTCAGGACGCCGTCAGCTACATCGAGAAGCATCTGAACACTTGATCGGCCGTTTTGTTTCCGATGCGGGGCGGCTCACGAGTCGCCCCGGAGCTTCGGATCGAACAGAGGCCGCGCTGCCCGCTCCCACCCTCGAGGTGGAGCGGGTAACGTCGCGGTCGATTCGGCGAATCGGAGAGCCGTAAAGGATCACATGGAGCGCGTCGTTGTAACCGGCATCGGGCTCGTCACGCCGAACGGCGTCGGCACCGATGCGAGCTTTCAGTCGCTCACCCGCGGCGAGAGCGGAGCCGGCAAAATCACCCTGTTCGAAGCAGGGCCCGAGTACGCCACGCGCATTGCTGCGGAGGTCAAGAACTTCGACCCCACGCAGTTCATGGAGAAGAAGAAGCTCAAGGAGGTCTCGCGCTTCATTCCGTTCGCCATGGCGGCCACCAAGATGGCGCTCGAGCAAGCGGACCTGAACCTGACCGAAGCCGAGCGCGATCGCGCCGGCGTGTTCTTGGGCGTGGGGCTCGGTGGGCTCGAGAACCTGGAGCGCTGCACGCTGACGCTCAAGGAACGCGGCCCCGGCAAGGTGAGCCCGTATTTCATCCCGTCCCTGATCGCCAACATGGCTGCGGGACAGGTATCGATCGCCTACGGCTTCCGCGGTCCGAGCCTCGCGCACACCAGCGCCTGCTCGTCGAGCGCGCACGCCATCGGCGAGGCGCTGCGCTGGATGCAGCGCGGTGACGCCGACGTGTTCATCGCCGGCGGCGCCGAAGCCACGATCACCCCGATCGGCATCGGCGGCTTCAGCGCGATGTTCGCGCTGAGCCGCAGGAACGACGAGCCCGAGCGCGCCAGCCGCCCCTGGGATCGTGGCCGTGACGGCTTCTTGTGCGGCGAGGGCGCCGGCACGCTGATCCTCGAGACCTTGACCCGAGCCAAGAAGCGCGGCGCCAAGATCTTCGCGGAGCTCGTGGGCTACGCGGCGACCAGCGACGCCTACCACATCACGAAACCCGCCCCGAACGGCGAGAGCGGGGCCCGCGCGATGCGCCTCGCGCTCCGCGACGCGCGGCTCGCGCCGGAGCAGATCGACTACATCAACGCCCACGGCACCTCGACGCCGGCGGGAGACACCGAAGAGGCGCGCGCCATCACCGACGTGTTCGGCGCGCACGCCACCGACGGCAAGCTCTGGGTGAGCTCCACCAAGTCGATGATGGGTCACCTGCTCGGAGCCGCCGGCGCGGTCGAGGCGGCCGTCTGCATCAAGGCGATGGAGACGGGCCTCGTTCCGCCGACGATCAACCTCGACGACCCGGAGCCGGATCTGAAGCTCGACCTGGTGCCGCAGAAGGCGCGGGAACGCCGCGTACGTCACGCGCTGTCGAACTCGTTCGGCTTCGGCGGCACGAACGCCACGCTGATCTTCTCGGCTTTCGACGGCTGAGTCAGCCGGAGCTTGGCGCGACCATGCAGTGCCCGTACTGTCGCGAAATGGACAGTCGAGTCGTGGACTCGCGCCTGGGGGCCGGCGGGACGGTGACCTGGCGGCGTCGTGAGTGCGACGCCTGCAAGCGGCGCTTCACGACCTACGAGCGCGTCGAGCACCAGCTACCGGTCGTGGTCAAGAAGGACGGCCAGCGCGAGCCGTTCGATCGCGACAAGGTGCTGCGCAGCATGCGCGTCGCGTGCAGCAAGCGCCCGGTGTCGGCGGACGCCCTCGAGGAGCAGGCCACCGAGGTCGAGCGGGAGCTCGGCGAGAGCGGCGAAAAAGAAATCTCCTCCCAGGCCATCGGCGAGCGCGTGATGGAGCGCCTGAAGCGCCTCGACGACGTCGCCTACGTGCGGTTCGCGAGCGTGTACCGCTCCTTCCGGGACATCGACGAGTTCATGAACGAGATGGGCAAGCTCGTGCGCCGCGGGGACGAATGAGCCAGGCCGACCTCGACAACTCGCTGATGGGACGTGCGATCGAGCTCGCGCGTCACGGCGATCCCTCCCCCAGCCCGCGCGTCGGCGCGATCGTCGCTGACGGCGCCGCGGTGGTGTCGGAGGCGTACCACGCTGCCGCTGGCGCCGATCACGCCGAAATCGCAGCGCTGAAGCTGGCTGGCGAGGCCGCGCGCGGCAAGACGCTGTACGTGACGCTCGAGCCCTGCAACCACAAGGGCGGCGCAGCTCCGTGCGTCGATGCGATCCTCGGGGCCGGCATCCGCCGCGTCGTTATCGGCACCCGCGATCCGAACCCGCGCGTGCAGGGCGCCGGCGCCGAAAAGCTGCGCGCCGCCGGGGTCGAGGTGCTCGATAGCGTGCTCGAGCCGCGCGCCAAGGAGCTGATCAAGCCCTGGACCAAGTTCGTCACGCACGGGACGAGCTACCTGACCCTCAAGCTCGCGCTGTCGCTGGACGGCCGGATCGCGACGCGCAGCGGCGCTTCCAAGTGGATCACCTCGCCCGAGTCGCGCCTGCGCGTGCAGGCCCTGCGCGCGGCACACGACGCCGTCGTGGTCGGCATCAACACCGTGCTCGCCGACAACCCGCGCCTCACCGTGCGCGACGTCCCTGGACGGAGCCCCACGCGGCTGGTCGTGGACAGCAAGCTGCGCCTGCCGTTGACGAGCCAGCTCGTGCAGAGCGCGACCCAGATCCCGACTTGCGTCATCACCACACAGCAGGCACCACGCAGCGCCCACGACGCGCTCGAGGCCGCCGGGGTGCGGGTGCTGTACGTTCCGACCACGGCGGAAGGCCGCTGCGATACCGTCGCCATGCTGAGGGAGCTCGCGCAACGCGACGTGGTCAGCGTGTTGTGCGAAGGCGGCGCAGAGCTCGCGGGCAGCTTGCTTGCCCACCACCTCGTAGACGAGCTCCATGCCTTCGTGGCGCCGCGCCTGCTCGGCCCGCGCGGTCGCCCCGGCGCCGTCGATTGGGCCGGCCCCGACAACCCCGCGGACGCCCCGCACATCGAGGCGCCCCGATGGGAGCTTTCCGGCGCGGACGCCTACGTGTGGGGGCCGATGGTCTATCCCAAGAGAACGTCCAGGACGTCTCCCGGAGTCTGATCCGCGGTGTGGTTCTAGCTCGTGGAATTTCCCTGCGACGGCCCAAACCCAGGCGACCCGTGAGCCCCCCCCAATTGCCCGGTCATCGAAGAGTGTTAGATTGGACGGCGCTGCATGACCACGCGCGAAATCCTCAAGTACCCCGATCCACGCCTGCGAGAGGTCGGTGCCCCGGTCCAGGCGGTCACGCCTGAAGTCCAGGCGCTCGTGGACGACATGGCCGAGACCATGTACGCCTCGGGCGGTTGTGGCCTCGCCGCCACGCAGATCGGCGAAATGGTTCGCATCTTCGTGGTCGACTGCGCGGGTGAGGACGAGCCGAGCGACCTCCGGGTGTTCATCAACCCCGAGATCATCGAAGCCGACGGGCAGCAGGTCTGGAACGAGGGCTGCCTGTCGTTCCCCGGTGTCAACGAAGAGATCAAGCGCGCCGAGCACGTCAAAGCACGCGCCCTCGACCGCAACGGACAGCCGTTCGAGGTCGAGGCCGACGGCTTGCTCGCGGTCGCGATCCAGCACGAGCTCGATCACCTGAACGGCGTGTTGATGATCGACAAGCTGAACGCCATCAAGCGCCGCATGATGGGCCGCAAGCTCGCCAAGGCGAAGCAAGACGAAGCGCAGACGTAAGAGGGGCTAGCAGCCGCCAGCCGCCTAGCGTGAGGGCGGTCTGCTGAACAACGAGCTATCCGTCGCCACCCCGCGCAACCTCAAGAGCTCCGTGACCGGCGGCGGGTTCGCGGCGGGCACGAAGCTGCCCTCGATCAAGCCGCCCGCAGCGGTTCGATCGGCCACGAAGGTGAAGATGTCGAGCAGCTCGAAGTCATCGCCTTGAGTGCCGGAGACCTCGGCCACGCGCAACACGCGGTGGCGCTCGTCCCGTAGACGCGCGACCTCGATCACGACCTCGAAGGAGCCGGCCAGGAGCTCGCGCGCCGAAGCCGCATCGCGGTCGCGCGCGAGATCGGAGACCAGACGCACCAGGCCGCGCCGCAGCGAGCCCGCCGTGCGCGAGGCCAGCACGCCATCACCGCCGTCACCGATCGACGCGCACACGGCCTCCGAGAGAGCGGGCTGGCCGAGCTCGACCATCAGGCGGCCGAGCGGCACGCGCGTCGCGAGCTGGATCCCGTGGGCGACCTGCGCGGGCGGGCCGCCCAGCGCGAGGCGCCGCGAGTCGTTGTCGAAGCTCGCGTCGAGCTCCCCGGCGTACAAGATCTCCTCGTCCGGAACGGCCGCGGCCAGCGCGCCCAGGATCAGATCGGTCCCGCCGTCGCGCGGCCCGATCACCAGCAGGTTCAGGCGAGCCGTCAGGCACTGGTGGAGGAAGGTCGCGATCGCGCGCGAGATCGTGCCGCGGCGCACCAGATCCTCGAGCGAGCCGAACAGCCGTCGCGGCTTGCGCAGCACGACCAGCCATTCACCGGACGCGCCGCGCGTCGCCGATAGGCGCGTCCCGTCGGGCAGGCGTCGCTCGACCGGCAGCGCCTCAGCGAGTGGTTCGCCAGCGGCAACGCACAGCCGAGACAGAGCCAGGCGCAGGCCCGTGTCACCC
>JALYWZ010000010.1 GCA_030852505.1 Myxococcota bacterium
TGCAACAGGAAGGCGGGAAGGGTGGAAGACCAGAAGAATTGGATTTTATTGGGTTTACTGGCGGGGCTCGGGCCGACGTGGAGGAAAAATCGGGGGGCGGCGACGGATTGGGCGGGGGGGGGCGTTGGATGAGGGTGCCGGATGCAATCCGGTCTCAGGAGTCAATCAAAAATGAAGCACCAATCCCTCATCGTCGGTTTCTCGGTTGCCACGCTCGTCAGCGGCTTTGCGCTCGCGCACGGGGGTGGGCCCCGCGGCGGGAAGCGCCACATGGACACCAATCAGGACGGCAAGATCACGCTCGACGAGGCGCTGGCGGGCGCCAAAACGCACTTTGCCAAGGTCGACGCCAACAAGGACGGCGCCATCACCAAGGACGAGGCCAAGGGGCCGTTCGCGCGCAAGCTCGAGAAGAAGGACACCAACAAGGACGGCAAGCTCACGCTGGCCGAGATGGAAGCCGGCGTCCGCACCTGGTTCCAGAGCGCCGACAAGAACAAGGACTCGGTCCTCTCGGGTGACGAGCTGCGCATGGGTCACGGTCACGGCGGCGGCGACTGCGGAGACAAGGGCAAGAAGGACAAAGCCTGATCCGACGTCGTTCGTGAGACGGACCCGAACCAATGAGGGCTAGGCTCTGGAAGGCATGCGTACGCCGCAAGGCGATCCGGCAGCGGATGACGCGGAGCTCGTCGGTCGAGTCAAGACCGGCGACCGCTCCGCGTACCGCGAGCTCTTGCGGCGGCACGGTCCGGGCATCCACCGCTATGCCGAGCGGTTGGTGCGCGATCCCGCCGAGGCGGAGGACGTCGTTCAAGAGACGTTCCTCCGCCTGTGGCTCCGCGCCAAGGACTACGATCCCGTGGCGCGCGTCACGACCTGGTTGTTCCGCATCACCCACAACCTCGCGATCGACCGGCTGCGCAAGCGCGGCCGGAGCGCGTTCACCGAAGACCCCGACATGGAACCAGGCCCGATTTCCGTGAACCCTCCCGCGCTGCTCGAAGGCAAACAGCGCGCAGAAGCGCTGAGCGCCGCGCTCGACACGCTGCCGCCGCGTCAAGCCTCGGCGCTGTCGCTCGTGCACCTGCACGGCATGTCGGGTGCCGAAGCCGCAGCCGTGCTCGAGGTCAGCGAAGAAGCGCTCGAGTCGCTCCTGTCCCGCGGGCGCCGCGCGCTCAAGGCGCAGCTCGCCGGAGCGTTTGCCAACGAGGCCAAAGCAACGCCATGACCACGCTCTCCGAAGCCCGATTCCGAAAGCTCGCCGAGGCCTACGGTGGCAAGCTCGAGCGCTGGCCCACGGCCGAGCGCAAGGCTGCGCGCGAGCTGGTGCTGAAGCAGCCCGCGCTCCGTGCGTGTCTCGCGGAAGAGGCCGAGCTCGACGCCTGGCTCGATAGCGGGCGCGCGGACGGCCTGCCGGCATCGCTTTTGGAACGGCTCGAGGCGTTGCCCGAGACCGCTCCGCAACCCTTCCCGTGGCACGCGCGTTCGCTCTTGAAGCCGGCGCTCGGCTGGGCCATCGCCGCGGCTTTCGGCCTGTGGCTCGGTGCGCGCAGCGACGCCTTCGAGCTCGACAGCGGCAGCGAGGACACGGTCGAGGCCCGCCAAAGCGCGGAGGAAGAAGAGCTGCTCGCGCTGGCCGCGGGCGAGTTCGGCGCCTTCGAGGAGACACCATGAGCTGGAACAATCGCTTCCTCGTGCTGCTCGCGATCTCGATCGGCTTGAACCTGGTGCTCGCGGGTGTGCTGCTCGGCTCGAGGTTCGCGCGCGGTCACGGCCATCCCCCCGAGCCCCCGCACTCGGGCATGCACGCGGGGCGCGGCTTCGACCGCGCGCTCTTGCCGCATCGCGCCGAGCTCGGCGAGCGGCGCCGTGCCTCGGCTCAGGCGCGTAGCGAAGTGCAATCGATCCTGAATCGCGAGCCGCTCGACCGCGCAGCCCTCGACGCTGCGCTCGCCAAGCTTCGAGCGGAGACCCAGCAGAGCCAGGAAATCTTGCACCGCGCGCTCAGCGAGGCGGCCGTCAAGGCGCCACCCGAGCAGCGGCGCGCGCTCGGCAAATGGCTGTCGGGCGGACGTAGCCGCTTCAGAGATCGACGGCCGGATCCGTCGGCAGATTGAGCAAGACCGCCCGCGCGGCGCCGACCAGGAAGGTCGAGCCCGTGACCACCACGAGGCCCTTCGAGCCGACGATCGAGCGCGCTCGCTCGAGGGCGGCCTCGACGTTCGGTGCGACCTCGCCGCTCGCCACCGCGAGCATTTCCTGGGGATCGACCGCGCGTTCGAGCGGCGGCGCGACGAACACGCGGTTGCCCGCGACGTGCTCGAGCCGCTTCAACATCGAGCGCCAGTTCTTGCTGCGGAGCGCGCCGAACACCAGCGCGATCTCGCGCCGCGACTCGATCTCGGCCAGCACGGTCGGGTCGAGGGAGTGAGACAGGGCAACGGCGCCGTCGGGGTTGTGCGCGCAGTCGAGCAACGTCAGCTCCTGGCCGTTGCGGTGGAGCAGCTCGTTGCGCCCGGGCCAAGTCGTGTTCTCGACGCCGCGGGCGAGGGCCTCCGGTGACCAGCCGAGCTCGCGACCGACCGTGACGGCAACGGCCAGGTTGGTCCCGACCAGCGCCACGCGCGGGTAGGCGAGGGGAGTTCCGGGGATCGGCTCGGGCGAACCGAGCTGGACCAGGCGCGCGCCCACGTCGTGCGCGCGCTGCTCGACCACGGCGCGTGCTTCGGGGTGGAGCTTGCCCGTCACCACGGCCGAGCCTGGCTTGATGATGCCGGCCTTTTCCGCGGCGATCTTGGCCAGCGAGTCGCCGAGCTCCGCCATGTGATCGAAGGAGACGCGCGTGATCGCCGCCACCCGCGGGGGCGGGATCACGTTGGTGGCATCCAGCCGTCCGCCGAGGCCCGTCTCGAGCACGGCCAGCTGCACGCCGGCGTCGCGGAAGGCCACGAACGCGGCGACCGTCGCCACCTCGAAGAAGGTGAGGTCGGGCGCGACGTCCATCACGCGGTTCAAGAGCGGCACCAGCACGGTCTCGTCGATCGGCTGGTTGTCGATCACGATGCGCTCGGCGAAGCGGTGCAGGTGCGGCGAGGTGTAGAGGCCGACCTTGAGCCCCGCTGCGCGGCCCATCGAGGAAACGAACGCCGCGACCGTCCCCTTGCCGTTGGTCCCCGCGATGTGGACGGCGGTGAACGCGCGTTCCGGATTTCCGAAGCGCTGGCAGGCCGCCTGAACCCGGTCGAGGCCGAGCTTGCGACCGTGTGCAGCCAGAGCGTACAGGCGTTGAAGCGTCGCCTTCAGATCACTCACGCGGAATCCCCTCCGAGGTGCGCCAGCACCTTCGCGAGGGTCTCTTTGAACTCCGCGCGGGGGACGACGCGATCGACCATGCCGTGCTCGAGTAAAAATTCGGCGCGCTGGAAACCCTCGGGGAGCTTGGTGCGCAGCGTGCTCTCGATCACGCGCGGCCCGGCGAAACCGACCAGCGCGTTCGGCTCGACGATGTTCACGTCGCCGAGAAACGCGGTGCCCGCGGCCACGCCGCCCGTCGTCGGGTGCAAGAGCACGCTGATGAAGGGTTTACGCACGTTTCGGAAGCGGCGCAGGGCCGACACGGTCTTGGCCATCTGCATCAGGCTCAAGATGCCCTCCTGCATGCGCGCGCCGCCGGACGCGTGCAGCAGCACGACGGGCAAGCGCTCGGAGGTGGCGCGCTCGAACAGGCGCGTGATGCGCTCGCCGACCACGGAACCCATCGAGCCGCCCATGAAGCCGAAGATGAAGCAGCCGTAGGCGATGCGCCGATCGTCGAGCCGGCCCGCGCCGATCTCGATGGCCTCGCTGGCGTTGGTGGTGCCCTTGGCGCGCTTCACGCGATCCGGGTACGTCTTGCCGTCCTCGAACTTCAGCGGGTCGGTGGGCGCGATGTGATCGTCCCAGACATCCAGCCGCCCCTCGTCGAGCAACAACGCGCGCCACTCGACGGCGGTCATCGGATGGTGGTGGCCGCAGCTCGGACAGACGTGCCAGTTGTCGTTCAGCTCGTCTGCGGTGGAGAGGGCGCCGCAACCCCCGCATTTGCGGAAGATGCCTTTGCCTACCGAGCGCTTCTCTGCGCTCGTGGACTGTGCGGGGGTTCGTTCGGGGAGGGCCACGGGGAACGCCGAGACTAGCAAACGTGTGACGCTGCCTCTAATCCATCGGCAAGGTAGCCGCCGCGCTGGATTCCACCAATTCCGGTTCCACGACATGCCGCACCGCAGCAAGCGACCGTTCCGCCGGCCGGAAATGACTCTGCGTCACGCGCCTTGAGGTAGTGGAGCGACTTCTCCATGATGCGTGGCTCATGAGCGCCTCGGCGGACGTTGCCCAGGCACCCACGGCTCTCGTCGGTCGCGACGAGGAGCTCTCGGTGCTGCGCCGCAGCTTCGGAGAGGCCGTCGAGCGACGCGAAGCGCGCATCGTCGGACTGGTTGGACCGGGCGGCATGGGCAAGCACCGCTTGCTCCGAGCCTTCGGCGAGGAGCTCGCGTCGCGCCACGGCGCGCGGACCTACCACGGCGGCGCGGGCCACGAGTCGTCCGCGTATGGGGCGTTTTCGCGCCTGCTGCGTTCTCGCTTCGGGATCACCGAAGCGACCGAGCCGGAGCAGGCGCGGACGATCCTTCGCAACGAAGTGAGCGCGGTGCTCGGTGACCGCCGCGTCGGCGACGTGTGCGTGTTCCTCGGCGACTTCATGGGTCTCGATTTTCCCGAGACGCCGCTGACCCGCGCTGCAACCCAGGATCCTGCCGAGGCGCGGCTGCTGCAACGCGCGGTGCTGAAGAGCTTCATCGAGGCGGACGCGGCGAGTCGCCCGGTGTGTTTGACGTTCGACGCGCTCCACGACACGGACGGCGACTCGCTCGAGCTCATCGAGTACCTGTACGAGAGCCTCAAGGGTCCGATCCTGATCGTGAGCTCGGCGCGACCGCACTTCTTGAGCCAGCACCCGGAGTGGACGAGCCTCGGCGGCGGCCGGCAGCGCACCCTCGAGCTCGGTCCGCTCGGTGAAGAGGACTCGATCGAGCTGCTCTCCGAGCTGCTCGCGCGCTGTCGCGGCGGTCCGCCGGCGCGGCTGATCGAGGCTGCGGTGAGCATGGCCGGTGGCACGCCGGGCCTGCTCAAACACAGCGTGCGCGTGTTCTTCGACGCGCGCGTGCTGGTCGAAGACACGGCGGGCGGTCCCTGGCGCGTCGATCTCGAGCGGCTGACCAGCGCGCGCCTGCCGCTGACCGTGGAGGACGCGGTCTCGCTCAGGATCGCGGCGCTCGGTGCGCCCGAGCGGCGGCTGCTCGAGCACGCCGCGGCCATGGGGAGCGTGTTCTGGCGGAGCGCGCTGCTCGCGCTCGGCCGCATCGATCGCGACGCTCCCGAATACTGGACCGAAGAGGCGCAGGGCGACGCGCTGGTACTGAAGAAGCACCTCGCGTCGCTGGTCGAGCGCGATTACTTGCTGCGGCTGCCGGACAGTACGTTCTCGGACGAGGCCGAGTACGTGTTCAAGCACAACCTCGAGCGCGAGACCGTGTCGCGGCTCACGCCCTCCGCGTCGCTGCGGCGCTACCACCAGACGATCGCCGACTGGCTCGCGCAGAAGGACGGCTCGCGCAACCCCGAGGAGCACTGCGCGATGCTGGCGCGGCACCTCGAGAAGGCGGGCGGGCTCGGCCGCGCCGCGTACGCTTACCTGGAAGCCGGCGACAAGGCGCGCGAGCACTTTGCTGCCAAGCGCGCCGACGAATATTATCGCCGCGGCCTCGAGCTGCTCGGCGCGGCGGACGCCCGGCGCAGGCTCGACGCGCTCCACGACCACGGCGGGGTCCTGGTGCTGCTCGGCCGCACCGATGACGCGCTCAACGCGTTCCGCGACATGCTCGCGATCGCTTACCGGCTCGGCTTGCCGTCCAAGGGCGGCGCCGCGCACAGCCGGATCGGCCGGCTCTACCGCGACACGGGCTCGTTCGGCCCGGCAGAGCAGCACTTTTTGACCGCGCTCGCGCTATTTCAGAGCACGAACGACGTGCGCGGCGTGGCCAGCTGTCACGACGACATCGGGCGCCTGCTGTGGATCCGCGGCGAGTACAAGTCCGCGCTCGAGGAGATGAAAAAATCGCTCGAGATGCGCAAGGAGATCGGGGACGGGCGGTCGATCGCGCTCAGCCTGAACAACATCGGCCTGGTGTGGCGCGACCACGGGCGCGTGCTCAAGGCGCGCGACGCGCTCGAGTCCGCCCTGCAGATCCGGCGTGAAATCGGCGATCCGCTCGGTATCGTCGAGAGCTTGAACGAGCTGGCCGAGCTCGCTCTGGACCAGGGCGAGCCGCGGGCTGCGCTCGAGCTCCTCGAAGAGGCGCACGCGACGGCCGCCGACATCGGTGAGCACAACCGCATCGCCGCGGTGTTGATCAACATCGGCGAAGCCTGCCAGCGCCTCGATCAGCTGCCGCGCGCAGTCGAGGTCTTGCTCCGCGCCGAGGAGCTCTGTGAAGAGCTCGGGGACAAGCTGCACCTCGCCGAGGCCAAACGCGCGCTCGCCAACGCTTACCTTGCGCGCGGCGAGCTCAAGAAGTCGCGCGACTCGATCAAGCGCAGCGTCGATCTGTTCGGGCAGGTCCGGAGCAAGCCGCACCTGGCGGTCGCGCTGCGCACGCTGGGAGAGATCACCGCGGCCGGCGCCTGGGGCGACGGTCACGAGTACCGCGCCGTGGACTACTTTTTGCGCTCAATCGCGATCTGTAAGGAGATCGGCAACGAGATGGAAGTCGCCAAGAGCTACCGCGCCTTTTCGACCTACGTCGAGGGCTCGCCGCACTACCAGAACAACGCCGAGATCATGCGCGAGGCCCAGAAGCTGTCGTTCATGGCGGACGAGATCTTCGCGCGCCATCGCATCGACAACCCGAGCCGTCCCGCGTCTTCCGCCTATCCGCCGCCCAGGATGCCGCGATGAGCCGCGCGGGGGTTGGGGGCGAGCGCGTCGTGATGCGCGTGCTGCGCAGCGGGTCGGTCGAGGTCGGCCTGCCCGAATACAAGACGCGCGGCTCCGCAGGGCTCGACCTCGAGGCGGCGATCCCCGAGCGGATCGTGCTCGAGCCCGGCAAGCGCCGGCTGATCCCGACGGGCCTGATCCTCGAGATCCCCGAGGGCTACGAGGGCCAGGTCCGCCCGCGCTCGGGGCTCGCGCTGAAGCACGGGATCTCGATGGTGAACGCGCCCGGTACCATCGACTCCGACTACCGCGGCGAGGTCGGCGTGTTGCTCGTGAACCTCGGAGAGGAGCCGTTCGTGATCGAGCCGCGCGCGCGGATCGGCCAGCTCGTGATCGCCAAGGTCGAGCAGGTCGCGATCGAAGAGGTGCGGGCCTTGAGCCACACCGAGCGCGGCGGCGGCGGCTTCGGCTCGACGGGTCGCTAGCGACCCTACTAGAGCTTCAACGCGCTCAGCCGATACAGGCCGCTCAGCGCGGCGAACCACACCTCGGCCTCGCTGCGTCCGAGGATCCGGCGCGTGCCCTTGGGCGCAGCCGGTACGGGGCGGAACGCCTTGCCGTCGAAGTAGGCGACTCCCGCGTCCCCCGCGATCCAATAGGCTTCCGGTCCGAGCCCCCAGATGCTCGAGACGACGCCGACCGGCGACTCATGGATCTTCCAGGCGCCGTCTCCGAGCTCATACACCCTTGGGGGTGATGCTTCCGTGACGAACACGCGCTCGCCGACCGCAAACAGCGCGTTCGGCTGCTTCCACGGCCCCTTGGGCTCGAGCGGCATCCACTCCCGATCGGCGCGCAGCACGCGCTCACCCGCGACCACCCAACCCGAGCCGTGCGAAACCGCGGCCAGGCTCAGCTCGGCCGGCGCGTTCAAGGTCGTCCAGCCGTTGACGCGCTTGATCAGGCACACCTCACCGGGCCGGCACACGACCTCTGGATCGGCCGTACCGAGCACCGCGACCAGCGCGCCACGTGTCGAGCTCCCGAGCCGCCCGAGCTCGCCTGGAGCGGGTTTGAGACCGGACGGAACCGAGCGCAGGTACACGCTGCGCTCACCGTCCGGCGACGAATACGCGCCGACGATCCGAACCCGGTAGTCCCGCCCATAAAAGAGCTCAATCTCCAGATCCGCCGCGGCGCTCACGGCCTTGGGCAGTGCCTGCTCGTGCCAGCCCTTGGCGTCGTGAATGAACACGCTCTTTTCCCCGAGCGCCGCGACGTGCGGCGGCTTGTCGAGCGCGAGCCGCGCCACGGGCTCCGGCCTTTCCTGGACGAACTCCGCGAGGACGGGCGCGCTCTCTTTGGCTGCGTCCGACGCCGGCGCGGGCACGGGCCCAGGCCCAGGCGACGGTGTGGGTGACGCGGCGCCAGCCTCACCGGCAGCGCTCGAAGGCGGCACGGTTTCCGCGAGCGCGCCGTCGCCTGGATTGCCGGCATGCTGCTGCATCCCGCCACATCCCAGGAACACGCCCAGCAACAGGACGGCGCCCTGATCGATCACTCGGGTCATTTCGAGACTGTCGCGTGACAGCGGATCCTGCGTCAAGGCGAGGCCTGGATGCCCTTGAAATCGAGCTTGGAGTTCAGGCACTATGAAGATTCACCCTTAGGGGAGGAGACCAACTCCATGCCTTCCGCATCTCGTCGCGACTTCGTGAAGGGCCTGTTGACCGGCGCCAGCGCGCTCGTGATCGGCTTCGACCCAGTCGAACGCAGCTGGGTCACCGAAGCCCACGCCAAGAACGTCAAACAAGACAAGCTCCAGATCCCGAGCTTCGACGGGCAGCTGATCACCGACCCCGCCGGAGTCGCCGAGTACAGCGAGGACTTCGGCAAATTCATCCAGAAGATCCCGCGTGCGGTGTTGCTCCCGGCCTCCGTCGACGACGTGGTGAAGGCCGTCAAGTTCTGCCGTAAGCACTCGATTCCGATCGTCGGCCGCGGCGAGGGGCATAGCAGCGGCGGCCAGACCCTGGTTCAGAACGGCCTCGTCATCGACATGTCGGTGATGAACCAGATCGTCAGCATCAGCACCACCAGCGCCACGGTGGAGGCGGGCGTCACCTTGAAAGAGCTGCTCGCCGCCAGCATCCCGCTCGGCGCGCGCCCGCCCGTGGTCACGGGTTACGTGGGCCTCACGGTGGGCGGCGTGCTCTCGATGGGCGGCGTCGGCCCGCAGAGCTACCGCTTCGGCGCGGTCGTCGACAACGTGCTCGAGCTCGAGGTCGTGACGGGCGCGGGCGAGCTGAAGAAGTGCTCGCTCACCAAGAACCCGCTGCTCTTTCAGGCCGTCGTCGGCGGGGTCGGCCAGTTCGGCATCATCGTCCGCGCCAAGCTCAAGATGACGAGCGCGAAGCCCCTCGCGCGAAACTACCTGATCGTTTACTTCGACCTGCCGACGCTGTTCACGGACGCCAACATCTTGATGTCCGGCCGCGTCGACGCGCTCTACCTGCGCATCCTGCCGGACGGCGCGGGCGGCTGGCTCTACGCCATCAACTGCGCGAAGTACTACACGCCCGACGCGCCGCCGGACGACAACGTCGTGCTCGCAGGTCTGCACTTCCCGCCGCCGGCGCTGACGGCCGTCGACATGCCCGCATTCGCCTTCGACGCCTTCGCCGACGACGTGATCTTCGCCGAGCTCGACGCTGCAGGTCTGTTCCGGCAAATCCCGCACGTCTGGGGCGACGTGTTCCTCCCGGCCTCGAAGATCCAGAGCTTCATCGAGCAAACTCTGCCCACGCTCTCTCCCGAAGACCTCGGGCCCGACGGCGGCTTCATCCTGCTCTTCGCCGTCAAGAACCTGCCGTCCGCGCTGGCCTTCCGCTTGCCGCACGAACCCCAGGTCTACCTGTTCGACATCCTCACCTCGATTGCCGCGCCCTCGGACGTCCCAGGCCGCCTCGGCAAAGCCCGCGCCGTGTACGAAGCCGCGCGCGCCCAGGGCGGCACCCTCTATCCCATCGGCAGCACCCCCATGTCCCGCCAAGACTGGATCCGTCACTACGGCCCGCTGTACCCAGCCCTCGTCCTGGCCAAACTGCTCTTCGATCCCGACCGCATCCTCACCCCGGGCGTGGACATCTTCTGACGGCTGCTACGACCAAGAGCGGGCTTCTGTCGCCAAGGCGCCAAGAGCCGCCAAGAGTCGCCATGGGATTTTGGGGGTCGCCTAGCGCGACACCGGGCGGCCATTGCTCAGTCGGAGGGCACGCCGTGAGTTGTTTCGGCTGAGGGCGGGCTGCGATGGACTCGCTTGGCCTTGATGCGCTTGGTCGGTGCGCAGAGCGACCATCCAAAAAATCTTTGCGACCCTTGGCGCTCCTTTGCGCCTTGGCGACAAAAGCTCGCTGAGCCGTTAGCGGGGGCGCAGGCGTTTGCGAGTGGGGGGGATGGTTTTGCTGGCCCAGAGGGCGCCTAGCAGGAGCCAGATGGTGGCGATGGGGATCAGGTAGCGCGCCGTGGAGGAGACGAAGCTGTAGACGGCGAAGGAGAGGAGTGTGAAGAGCGCGAGTGGCCAGGCGGCGGGCGGGAACGGGGTTCGCGTGCGGCGCGCCTTCGCGAACAGGAGCGCCGCTGCGGGGAGGAGCCAGAGATGGGACTTCGTGTAGACGTTCCAGAACGGGGTGCCTCGCACGGTGACGGGGACGTCGAAGAAGAGGCGGGAGACGTTGGCGCACCAGTTGTAGGCGAACTTCAGAGGGTGCTCGCGCGCGTTTTCGAGCCCCTGCGCCATGAAGTCGTCACCCGACTCGGGCGAAGAGATGTTGAAGAGCTGCTCGAGCAGCGGCAGTCGCGGGTTCGCCCCGAGCCCGGTGGTGCGATCGTGGATCAGCTGGTGATGCGAGCGGAGTAGCTCGTTTTGGTACACCCAACCCTGGTGGTACCAGTCGCCGTACTCCTCGGGAAACGGCGAGGTGAGCCAATAGAACATGTTGCCGCCAGCGCTCGACCAGTAAAACCAACGCCCCGTCAGCGAGTACGTGTACGCGAGGTAGGGAAGACACAGCACGAGCGCGATGGCGGCTTGTACGCCGTAGCTGCGGGCAAGCTCGTTTCGTCGCAGAAACCAGACCGCCCCCGCGACGAGTCCGAGCCCGACCGTGGCCGGTCCGAAGTTGACGCGCGTCAGGCACAGCACCCCGAGCAACACACCCGCGACGCCGAGGTGTCGCCGATCCTTCGTCGCGTTCCAGGCGTGAAAAGTCCAAGCCGCGCACAGGAAGGTGGTGAACACCTCGGTGTAGAGCAGCGGCAGGTGCTCCCGCAACGCCGGGTACGCGATCAGCGCGGCGACCACGCCGAGCGCCCAGCGCATCGGCAAGGCCGGATAGAGAAGCAGCCAGGCGTAGAGCACGACGCCTGCATGAAGAAAGGCGTTCAACAGCCGCGCGCCGTCCTGCCAGTCGTAGCTCACGAAAGGTGCGAGCAGCAGCGGATACCCCGGGCCATTCAGCAGCACCACGTGCTCGCGAGGCGAATAGTGCCCTTCGAGCAGGTTTTTCGCATACAGCAGGTAGCGCCATTCATCGCCGAACACCGAACGCGGCAACGCGCCCTCGATCTCCCAGAGACCGAGCAGCGCCGTGATCACGAACAGCGCGATTGCCCATTGCCAGCGCAGGCGCATGGGAAGGATCAATCGACCGTCGCGGCTTGGATGCGACGCTCCCAGAAGGTTCGTGCCGCGCGGTGGCGGGCGCTGAGCTCGGCGAGCTCGGGGCTCGAATCGTCGGCCTTCTCGAGTTGATCGATGCGTTCGTTGACCCAGGTCAGGAAGAAGTTTGCCGCGGAGCGGCTGATCCGACGCGGGGCACCCTGAGCCTCGACGTAATAGGGTCCGGTCGAAGCAAAGCGGAACGTGTCGGTCTTGTTGGTGAGGGCACGGACCAAGAACCAGCCGCTCTGCTGGAAGGTCTGCGGTTCGAATTCAGCGCGGCCGGTCGCAGCCGCGTAACTCGCCGTGGCCACGACGCGGCCGTCTCGGACGAGCTCCACGTTTCGGATCGGCGTGCTGGAGATCACGCGCACATCCAGCGCGATTTTTAGCGGTTTTGCCGCGGAGGTGGAGAAAGTATGCCCCGGTAGCTCGCCGTTGGCGCTGGCGAGCAGCAACGGGCCGTTCGTCACGAACGAGCGCCCAGCCTTGAGCCCCTTCCACCAGTCGTCGTAGGTGAGCGGCGGCTTGGCGTGCACGTAGACGCGGTTGTAGCCGACGGGATTCGGGAGAACGCCCGAAGCGCTGCCGGCCGAGGGGGCGATGCGGAGGCCCGACTCGAGGATGCGATAGTAGATGTCCTGCGTGCAGTAGCCGTTGGTCAGCGGGTCGCGCCCCGGCCCTCCCGGACAGCGACGCCCCCAGGCTTCGTGATCGCGCGGCCCGACGCGGTTCATGTGGTTGTGCGCGATCCCGATCGAATCGGCGAGCCCCGAGGCCAGCCAGGTCGGCACATCCCACCAGAACGGTTTTTCGATATCGACGTGTGCGGCCGGGCTCTTTCGCGCCGTCTCGGCGAAAGCAGCCGGAGGCGGCGACTCGTCGTTCACGTCACCTGCCCGATGGGTGATGCGATGCTTCTCGTCTCGCGCGTTCGGTGGCAGCGGCAGCGGCTTATCGAGACGGAAGTACAGCAGCGCTCCGCCGAATCGCTCGTCCTCGCCCGCCGTCGGATCCGCAAACCGACCGTTGTCGAACGTCACCAGATCGTGGGGAGCCTTGGAAGCGCCGTCGTTTCCCCAAGTGATCACGGGAGCCACCCGAAGATCCTCCGCCTGCGCCAGCAACCGGATGTCGTCGAAGCTGCGGTGGATGTGCAGATCGCCAGAGAACCATCCGGCCGCAGCCAGGTCGACCAGCCGTTTCAGCTGAACCCGGACGGTCTCGCGCCCGCGAGCGAGCGTCACCGTACCGGAAACGGGGGCAAACTCGGGCCCCCGCTCGATCTCGTAGGTGTAACCCCCGGCAGGAAGATTGATTGAGCCACTTCCGGGGAACACGAAGTGATCGTGAAACCCGGGGAACCCGGCCGGAAATTGAAGCTCGCCAGCGCTGTTCCGCAGGTGAATGCGGCACGCGACCGGCGCCCCGTCCTCGCCCACGACTTCCATCCCGAGCGCAGGCGCTTCCGACACCGTCGTGTTCGCGGACGCCGTCGTGTTCGTGGCATTGCTCGACTTCTCCCGGCAACCGCTCGACACAGCAACGAGCAACGCCGTCACCAGGCCAAACGCGGCCGTCGCGACCAGTCTAGTTCCACCGAGCCGCATCACAGGCGCGCACGATACAGGATTTCAGACCCACGGGGATTCTGCCTTCGTCCGCAGAGGACTCGCTTGGCCTTCGCTCGGAGCTCTCCGTGCCCAGAGCACCCCCCCAAAAATCCATGGCGACTCTTGGCGGCCCTCGGCGCCTTGGCGACAAAATCTCGCTGAGCCGTTAGCCGCCGCGTTTGATGCCGTAAGCCCGGATCTTCTTGTGGAGGTTGGTGCGCTCGACGCCGAGGATCACGGCGGCGCGGGAGATGTTCCAGTCGAGCTCTTTGAGGGTCTCGATGATGTACGAGCGCTCGGTGGCTTCGCGGTATTCGCGGAGGGTGAGGCGGCCCGGAGCGGTGCCGGAGGGGAGAGTGTGCCCGGGGAGGAGCGGCGACGGGCCGTGGGCGGGGTCGGCGTCTTCTTCGAAGGGGCTGGTGTGCGGATCTTCGGGCAGGTCGGCGATGGTGATGGCGTCGTCGGAGAGGATCGCGGCGCGTTCGACGACGTTTTTGAGCTCGCGCACGTTGCCGGGCCATTTGCGTTGGATGAGCGCCTCGTACACGCCGCGGTCGATGGCCTTGGGTTTGAGGCCGTTGTCCTGACAGAACGCGGCGGTGAAGGCGTCGGCGAGCACGGGGATGTCCATCGGGCGTTCGCGGAGGGCGGGGACGCGGATCGGAAAGACGTCGAGCCGGAACAGCAGATCCTCGCGGAAGGTGCCGGCGGCCACGGCGCGGGCCAGATCCTTGTTGGTGGCGGCGAGCACGCGCACGTCGACGTGGATCACGTGCTCGGAGCCGACGCGCACGATTTCTCCGTTTTGGAGGGCGCGCAACACCTTGGCTTGCGCAGTGAGATCCATGTCGCCGATCTCGTCCAAGAACAGCGTGCCGCCGTGGGCTTGCTCGAAGAAGCCGCGCTTTCTGCCGTGCGCGCCGGTGAAGGAGCCGCGCTCGTGGCCGAACAGCTCGCTCTCGATCAGCTCGCGCGGGATGGCCGCGCAGTTGACCTTGACGAACGGCGCGTCTTTGCGCGGGCTCAGGCGGTGGATGGCGCGGCTGACGAGCTCCTTGCCCGTGCCGCTCTCGCCCGTGATGAGCACGCTGGCCTTGGTCGGCGCGACCTTGTCGATGTCTTGAAAGAGCCGCTGGATCGGCGGGCTCGTGCCGATCATCTCGTAACGCGCCTGGAGCTCGGCGCGGAGCTGCTCGACCGTGCGCGATAGCCGCGCGGTGCGCACGGAGTTGTGGACGCTGACCACGATGCGCTCGCGGTTCAGCGGCTTCTCGAAAAAGTCGGAGGCGCCGAGCTTGATGGCAGAGACGGCGTCGTGGACCGTGGCGTGACCGCTGACGACGATCACCGGCAGCTCGCGGGTGGCCTCGTCGGTCTTGATCCGCTCGAGCGCCTCCAGGCCGCTCATGCCCGGCAGCTTCAGGTCGAAGATCGCGATGTCGACCGGCTGTTCGGGGTTCGAGATGATGTCGAGCGCCTGTTCGGCGCGCTCGGCCTCGAGCACGCGATAGCCCTCGCCACTCAGCACCATCTCCAGCGTGCGGCGGATGTTCTTCTCGTCGTCTACCACCAGCACGGTCGGCGACGTGAGCGTCAGCGGCCCCGGATCGGTTGCTTCCACCATTGGACAGCGATGTTACACGCCCCGCGCCAGCCGCAGAACCGAGATCCGCGGGCTTTGGGCCGTGAACTCGCGGAGACGAAGTGTGCGCTTGGAGCTACACCCGTGAATGCGACGCCCACGGCGGAGCGTCGAAGCGATTTCGAGCTACTTCGTGACCGGCGCAGGCTTCACCGTCTCGGCCTGCCGCAGCGTGCCCACGTCTTCGCCGATGTGCGCGAGGAAGTTCCGCGCCGGCACCGTGAACGGGCTGTCCGAGTAGTCGCGGATCAGCTGCTCGAACAGGGCCTTGGCCTCGGCCTTGCGCTTTTGCTTCAGGTAGATTTCGCCGAGCAGGACCAGGGCTTCGGGCTCGAGGCCCGAGACCGGCACCACCTTGAGCACGCGCTCGACGCGCGCGTTGGCGGCCTCGAAGTTGTCCTCTCGCAGGTAGTAGCGGGCGACGTAAAGCTCGTGGCGGGCGAGCAGGCCGACCACCACCTCGAGCATGTAGCGCAGATCTTTGGCGTGCTCGGAGCTCGGAAAATCTTCGAGGTAGTCGCGGATCGTCTCCATCGCGTCGTTGACGCTGGATAGATCGCGCTCCTCGAGCGGCGGCAAGAGGAACGACTGGCTCACCGAGTCGTACTGCGATTTGGCAATCCGGAAGCGCGCGTAGGGCACCTCGGGATCGTTCGGGTAGTCGTGGACGAAGGCCTTGTAGCCGGAGATCGCCTCGGCGAGCTTGTCCTGCTCGTAGTCGGCGTCGGCGAGGCGCAGCTCGGCGAGCCGCGCGTAGCGGCTGTAGCTGTACTTGGTGCGGACGTCGTTGAAGGCTTCCTCGACGCCCTCCCAGTTTTTGTCCTCGAGCGCCTTCATCCCGCGTTCGTAGTCGCGGCGCGCATTCTCGGTGTAGTCGAGCGGGCTCTTCGAGCCCTGTTCGGGGACACAAGCGGGGGCCGTGCCGAGCGCGAGGGCCAGAGAGAGCGCCCAGCGGGAGCCAAACGAACGCATCACGGCGCTCGGTAGCGGGGAAGGCGCAGCCTGGCAAGCCCCGCAGTGCTTCGCGTGGCGTGGCCCGCGGGCCGGCGAACGGGGCCCGCGTTTGCCCCGTCCTCGAATTTCGGGGCTAAGATGCGCCGCGAGGCCCCCGATGACCGAAAAAGTACCGATGACGCCGGCCGGTGCGCAAAAGCTTCGCGAAGAGCTCACCCGCCTGAAAGAGGAACGCCCCAAGATTTCGCGCGACATCGGCGTAGCGCGCGAACACGGTGACCTCAGCGAAAACGCCGAATACCACGCGGCCAAGGAACGCCAGGGCCTGGTCGAGGCGCGGATCAAGGACATCGAGGACAAGCTCGCCCGCGCCGAGGTGATCGACCCCAGCAAGCTGAGCGGTGATCGCGTGCGCTTCGGCGCCACGGTCACCGTGACCAACCTCGACACCAACGAGACGCAGGCTTTCCGCATCGTCGGTGCCGACGAAGCCGACGTGAACTCGGGCACGATCTCGGTCTCGGCGCCGCTCGCGCGCGCGTTGATTGGAAAGAGCATCGGCGACGAGATCGTCGTGAACCTGCCGGCGGGCACGCGCCGCTACGAGATCGGCGCCGTCGAGTTCCATTGAGGGTTCCCCGGGCTCACTGGAAGCCCCAGCTGCTTTCGCTGCTCGATCGGAGCTGCCGCGCGCTGCTCGCGGTCTGGACGCTCGCGGTCGGCGAGTTGTTCACGGTCGGGCTCGTCGCTCACCGCGAGTTCGCGAGCATCTGGGAGTTCGAACACGGTGCGCTGTGGCTGGCTCCGAGCGCGTTCGCGTTCACGAGCGGGCTCGGCCTCCTGGGCGCGGGCCTCGCGGCGCTCACTTGGAAGGGTGACAGGCCGGCGCAGCGCATCGCGCTCACGGCGTTGTTCGGGCTGTTCGGCGCGGCCGTGGGCTGGGGCGTGGGCGGTGGTCGTCACCTTTCGGAGCTCGAGCAACGCGCCGGATTTTCGGGGCTCGTGGCGCTGGTATCGGGCGGCGCGGTCTACGCCGGAGTGCCGTACTTCGCGAAGCTCGTGCGGCGCGCCCCGCTCACCGGCGCAATGGTCACGGCGCTCGGGATCGTGCTCTTGGAGCTCGCCAATCGCTGGATCTTGCCCCGGCTCTATCCGGCGTTTCACGACGGCCTCGGGGCCAGCGCGCTCTTGCTCGCGCCGTGCGTCGAGCGCGCGTTGTTCGAGGGCGTCACGCCGGAAAAGCGACTCCGCTCGCTGCGCCTGATTGCGACGCCGCTCCTGCTGATCGCGGCCTTCTGTCTGATCCGCCCCTTTGGTGACCGGCTCTCGCGCTACGACAACTTTCGCTTTCTGCTGAGCGAGAAGGCGCCGATCCTCGGGCGCGTGGTGGAGCTCACCGCCGAGCTGTCGCCACCGCCGCCAATCGAGGACGGTGAGCTCGCTTGTGGCGGCGCGACGGGCTGCGGGGGAAACGAGCGGGCAGGCAAGGGCAGCCTCGACCTGCGCGGGCGTGATCTGCTGCTCGTCAGCATCGACGCGTTGCGCGCCGATCACGTGACGACCTACGGCTACGCGCGCCCCACCACGCCCAACCTCGATCGCCTCGCGGCCGAGGGCGTCGTCTTCGAGCAGGCGTACACGGCGACCCCGCACACGTCGTACGCCGTGACCTCGCTGATGACCGGGAAATACCTGCGCCCGCTGCTGCTGCAGGGCACCGCGGCCGACTCGGACACCTGGGCGAGCCTGTTCCGCACCTACGGCTACCGCACGGCGGCCTTCTACCCGCCCGCGGTGTTCTTCATCGATCCGGCGCGCTTCGAGACGTTTTCGAAGACGCACCTCGGCTTCGAGTACGCGAAGGTGGAGTTCGCGGAAGGGGAGCTCCGGCTGAAGCAGGTCCGCGACTACATCGGCGCTGCCGCCAAGGACAAGCCGCTGTTCGTGTGGGTGCACTTGTTCGGGCCCCACGAGCCCTACGAACGGCACCCGCAGTTCGACTTCGGCAGCCGCGACGTCGACCGCTACGATTCGGAGATCGCCGAGTCCGATCGCATGCTCGGCGAGCTCGTGAAGGCGATGAGACGGCGCAGCGCCGAGTCGATCGTGATCGCCACGGCCGACCACGGCGAGGAGTTCGAAGAACACGGCGGGCGCTACCACGGCACGACCGTGTACGAAGAGCAGGTGCGGGTGCCGCTCGTGATCTCGGCGCCGGGGGCGATCGCTCCGAGCCGCGTCACCGACGTGGTCCAGACCATCGATTTACTGCCGACGCTGCTCTCGAGCCTCGACGTGCCGCGACCGCCGCGCATGCGCGGACGCGATCTGACCGCGCGGCTCGCCGGAAAGCAGGCAGGGCCGGGCTTCGCGCATGCCGAGACCGACGAGCACACGCTGCTCGCGGAGGGGAAATACCGGTTGATCTGCGCGCGGCGCGTGGGCGCCTGCCGCCTCTACGATCTCGAGGCGGACCCTGGTCAGACCCGGGACGCCGCGCCCGACCAGCCCGAGGACTTCCAGCGGCTGCGCAGCGCGCTGCGGGAGTTCTTCCCCGCCGCGCTCGAGGCCTTCCCCGACCTGATGGCCGCCGACGCGCTCGAGCTGCTCGAACGCGCCCCGGATCCGGCCCGAGCGGCCCGGCTGTCGAGGTCGAAGATCACCGCCGCGCTGACCCGCGCCCACCGGCGCGACGTGGGGGCCAAGGCCGAGGCCATCCAAGCAACGCTGCGCGCACCGGCGCTGCGCCAGGACCAGGCC
>JALYWZ010000601.1 GCA_030852505.1 Myxococcota bacterium
TCGCAGGAAAGCCCGGCGGAGGAGCCCCAGGCGGCGGCTCGGCGGGCCTGTCGAGCGGCGGCAGCGGCGGCGCCGTCGTCATCGACGAACCCAAGCTCGTGACGTCCGCGGACAACGCCTTCTGGAAAGTCGGCAGCTGGACGACGGGCGCGACGGGCAACGCTACCGTGACCGTGAGCGCGAGCGGCACGCAAAGCTGGCTCGGTTTCGGCGGCACCTTCAATGAAGCCGGGTGGGACGCGCTCTCCGTGCTTCCCGAAGATCAGCGGCTGCTCGCGATCCGGCTGCTGTTCGACGCGGTGGACGGCGCCAAGTTCGACTACGGCCGGATCCCGATCGGCGCCAGCGACTACGCGATGAGCAAGTACACGCTGGCGGAGACGCCGGGCGACACCGCCATGGCAAGCTTCTCGATCGCACGCGACCGCGAGAAGCTCATCCCGTACATCCAGGCCGCGCTCGCCGTGAAGCCGAACATCCGCTTCTGGGCGAGCCCGTGGACACCGCCCGCGTGGCTCAAGACCAACAACAGCACCGACGCGGTAGCCGGTCAGAAGCCTCCGTACGACGACACCGACGGCCTGATGAACGACGACGACACTTCGCTCGAAGCGTTCGCCCTCTACCTGACGAAGTTCGTGCAGGAGTACGAAAAGCTCGGGATCACCGTGCGCGCCATTCACCCGCAGAACGAGCCCGGCTACGGCAACCCCTACCCGAGCTGCTATTGGCCGTCGGAGCTGTACATCCGCTTCATCCGTGAATTTCTCGGTCCCACGTTCGAGAAACAGCTGCCGACGACGGAGATCTGGGGTGGCACCATGTCCGCGCCGGAGGACGGCAACACGGCCGTCGCCCTGTCGAACGACGCCGCCGCCATGAAGTACGTGAAGGGCTTCGGGCTGCAGTGGAACACGCGCGAGAAGGTCTCGGCCCTCAAGGCCAAGAACGTGCCGGTGATGCAGACCGAGCACAAGTGCGGCAATTACAACTTCGAGACCGACTACTGGGACAAGGGCCGCTACGATCCCAACAAGCCCCAGAACGACTACGCCTACGCGGTGGAGAGCTGGAAGAACATCCGTGACTGGGTTCGGGCGGGCGTCAACGCCTACAGCGCCTGGAACATGGTGCTCGACACGCTCGGCAAGAACCTGAACGCCACCACGCCCTGGCACCAGAACGCGCTGCTGGTCGTCGACCGCAACGCGAAGACGCTGATCAAGACTCCCGCGTACTACGTGTTCCGCCACCTCTCGCAGTACGTCGATCCAATGGCGACCGTGGTCGGCACCACCGGCGGCGACGCCCTCGCCTTCAAGAACCCCGACGGCAGCTTCGTCGTCGTCCTCTACAACGAGGGCGCCGCGAAGCCCGGAATGGTGGTTGACGTAGCCGGCACCAAGCTGAGCTTCGACATGCCGGCGAACGGCTGGGCCACCCTCAACGTCGCAAACTGAAGTTACGCGGCTGAGGGCTGGGTCGAAATTGCCCACCTCATTGGCGCAATGGTGGTTTTTTTCCACCGAACTAGAGCTCGAAAAAATCAACAAGGCCTTTCGGCCGAGCTCATGTATCGTACCCTCGCATCCAACTCGGGCGCATCGACCAGGTTGGTCGAGGGAGGCTACGCGATGAACAGTAAGACCAGGCTTTTCTTTTATTCGGCAATGGTCAGCGTCTCCATGCTGGCGACGTTCGCCTGTGGTGACGACGGCGAATCACCCGACGACGGGACCGGCGGTTCCGGCGCCTCCGACGCAGGCGACGGCGGCGCCTCTCCCGTGACGACCGGAGGAAAAGGCGGAACTACCGGCGGCAGCAAGAGCGGCGGCGACGCGGGCTCTGGCGGCGAGCCGGACGAGCCCGGCACCGGCGGCGCTGCGCCGACTGGGGGTAACGACTCCACGGGTGGCCGCGCTACCGGCGGCAAGGCTGGCGGAGGCGACGCTGGCTCGGGGCAATCGACCGGCGGCAGGATGACCACGGACGGCGGCGCGGCCGGCTCGGGCGGCGCGCCCGCAGACGAATGCGACGAGGGCTTCTACGGGCCGACCTGTCAACCGTGCGACTGCGAAACCGGCAATTGCAACGATGGCATGGAAGGCGACGGCGCCTGCATCTGCCCGCCCGGCACCACCGGCGCCGATTGCGATCGCTGTGCCTTCGGTTTCCAAGACAAGGACGAGAACGGCACTTGCGAGCTTGCCTGCGCCAATAACACCTGCAACGGCCACGGAACTTGCAACGATTCCACGGGCGAGGTGCAATGCACGTGCGCTGCGGCATACACCGGCGCGCGCTGTACCGAGTGCGCTGCGGGTTATCAGGACAACGACGAAAACGGCAGCTGCTTGCGGGAATGCGACGAGGACACCTGCAACGAACATGGCGAGTGCAGCGACGCGACCGGCACGATCGTCTGTAGCTGCGAGGGCGGCTACACCGGGACGTTCTGCGACAACTGCGCAATGGGAGAGCAGGACAACGACGACGACGGCACCTGCAGCCCGGCCTGTGACGAAGACTCCTGCGGCGAAAACGGCGACTGCGACGACGACGACGGCAGCCTCGCTTGCGACTGCTACGAGGGCTACGACGGCGCAGCCTGCGACGAGTGCGCTGAGGGCTTCCAGGACAACGACGACAACGATTCTTGCGAGCCGGCCTGCGGGGACAACAGCTGCCCCGAAAACGCCGATTGCGACGACGGCGACGGCAGCCTCGGTTGCACCTGCCAGGAAGGCTACGATGGTGAAGATTGCGACCAATGCGCTGAGGGCTTCCAGGACAACGACGACAACGATTCTTGCGAGCCGGCCTGCGCGGAAGACACCTGCGCCGAACACGCTGATTGCGACGACGACGACGGCTCCCTGGAATGCACCTGCCAGGAAGGCTACGAGGGCGAAGATTGCGACCAGTGCGCTGACGGCTACGAGGACGACGGAAACGGCGTCTGCGAGCCCCTCGTGGACGACCCGTGCGTGGAAGCGGAGTTCGAGGGTCCCCCGGTCGGCATTCCGGACGATGACGAAGCGGGCGGTGCGCCTGTGGAACTAGTCATCGCAACGGATTTCCCCGTCGGTGAGGTCGAGCTCACCGTGAGCGTCACGCATGGCCACACCGGCGACCTGGCCGTGTCACTGGAAAACAGCGAACACTTTGTCATCGTGCACGCCGGTAACGGGTGCGGGGAAGCGAACTGGTCCAGCGTTACCTTCGATGACGACGCACAGGACCCCGTCGCTTGCGAAGCCGACGTGACCTCTCCGCCCAGCTACCAGCCCTTCGAGCCGCTCTCCACTTTTAACGGCGACGGTAGCGCGGACACCTGGACGGTCATCGTCTATGACGCGTTGGCGGGCGAGACCGGCACTGTCGACTACGCGAAGATCCGGATCTGCCCCCAAGAACCCTGAGACGTAGACGCGAGCTCCTGGCCGCTCCGCGTAGGGCGGCCAGGGCACCCTGCTGAGCATTGCTGATCGCGCCGGTTCGACCGCGTCGGAAGGGACGTCGATGCGAACCGGCGGCGCTCGGCCTCGAAGTCTGTTCGTCGCCTCTCTCCGAGAAGCCGCGACGAACAGCGCATCTACCGCCGCTGCTCGCCGCTCGCTCACTGAGAAGCTGCGACGAACAGCGCCGATACTTTGCGTCCCCAACGGGATTTGAACCCGTGTTACAGCCTTGAAAGGGCCGTGTCCTGGGCCGGCTAGACGATGGGGACGTTCTTGTTTAAGGGCGGCGGACGATAGTCTATGGGAGCGGGCTCGACAAGGGCTCCGGGTCAGGTTTCGAAGTCTCGTCGGAGATAGCGCGTTCGAGGTATGGTCGGGGCCACTTGATCGCTTCGTCGGTGAGCCAGACGGCCGATGCACAGCGCCCCGACGGCGGCGCGACGGCGGAAGAAGTGCCGATCGGCGCATTGGGCGCGTTGTTCGCGGTTTCCGGCGCGGCTGGGCTCGTGGACCAGGTCTGCTTCTCGAAGTATCTCGGCTACGTGGTCGGCGGCACGGCG
>JALYWZ010000602.1 GCA_030852505.1 Myxococcota bacterium
CGCCGGTGGCGGGAACGGCGGCGGCGGCAGTGGCGGCGGTTGCGCCAAGGCCAGCGTTGCACCGGGCGACAGCGTGCAGACGCTGTCGGTTGCGGGCCGCACGCGCACGTACGTCCTGCACGTGCCCGCGGCTTACGACGGCACGGAGCGCGTGCCCCTGGTGCTCGACTTCCACGCGCTCGGCGGGACCGGAAAAAGCGAGCTATCGAGCTCCCCTTATCCCGCCGTGCTCGACCCCGAAGGCGTGATCCAGGCCTTCCCGGACGGGCTACGCGGCCCGGCGGGGACGGCCTGGAACGTCGGCCCGTGCTGTGTCGAGGACGTCGACGACGTCGCGTTCGCGCGAGCCATCGTCGCGCACGCCCAGAGCCTGGCGTGCGTCGATCCGACGCGCGTCTACGCGGTCGGCGTGCTCACGGGCGGCGGCCTCGCTCACTACCTCGGCTGCCACGCGGCCGATCTGTTCGCCGCGATCGCGCCCGCCGCGTTCGATCTCCTCGAAGAGAACGTCGAGGATTGCAGCCCGCAGCGCCCGATCGGCTCGATCTCGTTTCGCGGCACCGGAACCTCGCGCGTGCCGTACGAAGGCGGTCCCTCTTCGCTCGTTCCGGGCATGCCCCTCACCTTCCTCGGCGCCCGCGCCACGGCGGAGCGCTGGGCCTCGATCAACGGCTGCGGCGCCGTCCCCTCGGAGCCCGACCCCGACGGCTGTATCAGCTATCCGGGTTGTGACGCCGGCGTCGAGGTCATCCTGTGCACCAAGCAGGACGGGCGCGAAGATCCAGGCGACCCCAGCATCGCCTGGCCGGTCCTCGCGCGGCACCGCCTGGAGTGAGCCGCGACCATCCCCGGCATCTCGGCTTCCACCACGCCCGGCGATTCTGCCGGGCGGGTGTTGCTAGAATTCTGAGGATGGCCCCGCGGCCACGGAGCTCAGGCCTTGGCGGCTGAAATCTCGCCGCCACCGCTCGAGCCGTGGTTCGGCGAAGCGTTGCCGGTCGTCGCACTGATGATCATGTTCAGCAGCTTGCCGTTCTGCACGCCGCCCGCGTCGATGTATTGACCCTGCTTGAAGTAGCCGCCGCCGTTGCCCCAGATGATGTGCGGCACGTTGCGCATGTTGTGGTTGCCCTCGGCGATGTGATTCGTCCAGAGCACCACGCACTTGTCGGCGAGGCCGCGGTCGCGGAAATGATTCAGGCCACGGGCCAGGGTCTTCATGCGGACCACGTCGATCTCGGCGTGCGCCGCCTCGGCCGTCGAGTTCTGCCCGACGGCGCCATCCGACTGCGTGCGGTGGCTGATGAAGTGCAGGCCCCAGTTACCGAGCGACTTGTTCGACGCCACGTCGTAGATGGACGCGTCCGTGCCGTCTCCGGACTGGATCGTGGCGGTGCGATTGAGGTTGCAGGCGAAGGCCAGGGCCACGAGCTGCATGTGGAGCTCGGTGGTCTTCTCCAGGCCGCCGGCCGCTTCCGCGGTCTTCGTGTACTTGTACGAAGAGACCGCCTGCAGGCCCTCGGTGTCGAGGCCGTCGAGCCCGCAACCCAAGATCGCGACCGGCGCGTCCGGTCCCATGGTCATCGTGATCTCGACGTCCCGGATCGAGTCGAAGTGCTGCTGAAGGCGCTTCTTGTCCTCCGCGCTGAGCTTCGGATTCTGGATCAGCGACTTGAGCTCGGCGTGAACGTGATCGACCGCGCTCTTCCTCCGGAGCAGGAGCTCGTCCGTGACCGAAGGCTTGGGCGGCATCATCGGGCTACCCGTGCCGGGGTCACCGCCGCCCTGCGGCGCGACGCCCATCAGCGTCTGATACAGCTTGTACGGCGTATCGACGGCCGCGCGCGCGTTGCCGCTCTGATCGAAGGAGAGCCGCTCGGCGATGTAGCCGTTGCGAATGTTGCCTGCGTAGAGCGTCAGCGGATCGGTGCCGGACGGGTTCACCGCCTTCGAAATCACCATGTCCGCCGAGGGCCCCGAGGCCGTGGCCTTGCTGCCCGTGCTGCGCGGCTTGTTGGCCGTGAGCGCCTGCACCAAGCCTTCGGCGTGGCCGCAGCCCTGCGGACCGCCGTTCGGGTAGTTGATGCCCTTGATGATCAGCAGATTGTCGGCGTGGTCCTTGAGGTTGTTGACCGCCTTGTCTCCGGACCCCAGCGCGGAGCTCAGCGCGCCGGTCGCCCCCGGCCAGAAGCGCTTGGGCTCGACACCACACGCGCTGCAGATGAACAGCGAGAACACCGGCTGGTTCGTCTGAGCCCAGGCGGAGCGCTCGGGCATCCCCTCGAGGTACGGCAGGCCGATCGCGATGCCGCCAGCGCCGTACAGGAAGGCGCGGCGGTTCACGACGTGTCGCTTGGAAGAGCTGCTGCGGATCACTGGGCACCTCCGGCGCGCACGCGGAATGCGTCGCTCTTTGCCAAGGTCACCATGACCTGCTTCAGCGAGCCTCCAGACGTCGCGCTGGTCTTGGCGAGAGTTTCCATCAGAGGGCGATCGCCCTCGACCAGATCACGTTCCATGGCGTAGCTCATCATCTTCTTGGCCCAGCATTGGTGGGCTTGAACACCCGAGGCCATCTTTTCCATCAGCTCCGGCGCGCCGCTGAAAGGTATCCGGCCCTCGACGAACGAGTACACGCCCGTCGTATCCACCGGCCTTCCGTTGTCGGTCTCGCGCATCCGCCCGAGCCCGTCGAAGTTCTCGAAGGCGAAGCCGATCGGGTTGATCAGCTCACCGTGACAGACCTTGGCGCAGCCGGAGGTCAGGTTCGTGATGACCTCGCGGTTCGTCTGCGTCGCACCGGCCGCTGGCGGGTTCGGCACCACGCTCGGCAGACCCGGGTCCGCGCACAGCGTGTCGAGGTTCAGCCGCACGCCGCGGTGGATCGAGTCCGGCTCGTTGTTGCGCGCCCAGAGCGCCAGGAACGGCGCCTGCGAGAAGAAGCCGACGCGGCCCGGCAATTCCATCTGCATCATGCCGCTGCCCGAGACATTGACGCCGTAGATCGACGCCGTCTTCGGGCCCACGAACCCGACCGTGGACGTGAGGATGTCACGCACGCCCAGGTTCTCCTTGTAGATGCGATCGAAGAACAGCTTCGAGGACTCGGCGAACTCGGCGTTCATGTCCGGCGTGTAGCCGTTGACGCTGGTCTTCGCGATCGAGTCGAACAGCGCGAACTTGTAGAGCTCGGCGTGGAACTTGCGCATCACGTCGACGGCCGCGTTGTCCTCGAGCAACTTTTCGACCTGTGCGCCGACCGCGTCGGGCGTGGTCAGCGAGCTCGCTGCGTCGAGCAAAGCGTCGCTCGGCGTGGTGTCGCGGATCCAGAGCGAGAGCTTGGCCGCGACCTCGTAACCGGAAAGCGGGGCCCCCGTGTCCGACATCTCCACTCGGTAGAGGAAGTGCGGAGACTGCAGCATCGTCGCGATCACCCAGTTGGCACCCTTGGTGAACGCGCTCTGCGTGCCCTGCATCGCCGCAGAGCCGGAGTCGAAGATGGCGCGGTACTCCTTCGTCTCGTCGGCGGTGAGCTCGCGCCGGAACGCGCGCCGCCCGAAGGTCTTGATGAACGTGTCCGCGTCGTTCGTGGCCACGACCTTCTGCAGCGCGGCGTCGGTGGTGGTGACCGCGTCGGCGAGCGCTTCGGCCGCCCTCTGGAAGTCTTCGGCGATCGTGTTGTCCACGATCACGACCTTTTCGTTGTTGGCGAAGTCCGTCGTGCCTGCAACGGAACCGAGGAACTTATCGGAGTAGCCGGTCGGCGCGTCGAGACGCAGGATCTCGCGCGCGCTCCGCTCCCACTGGTCATTGGTCAAGCGGAGGAAGCGGCTGAACAGCGGCTGCCCGTCCAGCATGACGGGGCGAGGGCCACTGCTCGGCTCCATGCCCTCTACCTGGCCACCCGTGGCACCGGTGCCCGGTGTCTGGGGCGTCCCACCTGCACCCACTCCGGTCGAGCCGCCACCGGGCGTTCCCGTACCGGGGACGGAGGGGCTACTGCCGGTGCCGTTGCTGCCC
>JALYWZ010000603.1 GCA_030852505.1 Myxococcota bacterium
CCGCTCGGGCGCGGCGGCGTCTATGGTCGGTAAAAACACGCGGAACGTCGAGCCCTGGTCGACCCGCGAGCGCACGTCGATCGAGCCGCCGTGAGCCTGGACGATGGCGTAGACCGTGGCGAGGCCGAGCCCCGTGCCGCGCCCGGGCTCCTTGGTGGTGAAGAACGGCTCGAACAGCCGGCTCTGCACTTCCTCGCTCATGCCGTGTCCGGTGTCCGTCACGCTGAGCAGCAGCGTCTTTCCGGGGCTCAGGCCCATCGCCGGCGACGGCAAATCCTCCTCGCTGGCGAGCGACAAGCGCACCGTGAGACGACCACCTTGCGGCATCGCGTCACGCGCGTTGATGCAAAGGTTCGCCACCACCTGCTCGAGCTGCGGCGCGTTGCCGCGCACGTGGATCGGCTGCGTGGTGCAGATCCACTCGAGCTCGATGTGCTCGCCGAGCAGCCGCTTGAGCATGCCGTGCAGCGCGGACACGAGCTCGTCGAAGCGCAGCTCCGTGTACTCGATGGTGCCCTTGCGGCTGAACGCCAGGAGCTGGCGTACGAGGCTCGAGGCTCGGGCCACCGCCTTGGCGATCTCTTCGAGCATCGGCTCGGGCAGGCCGTCGGTGTTCTGGAGCCGGATCAGGTGGGCCTGGCCGTGGATGACCTGGAGCAGGTTGTTGAAATCGTGGGCGATGCCGCCCGCGAGCTGGCCGACGGCCTCGATCTTCTGGGCGTGGCGCAGCTGTTGTTCGAGCTTCAGCTGCTCGGTGATGTCGCGCTTGACCGCCACGTGGCCGACCAGCTCGCCACGGTCGTCGCGGATCGGCGAGACGCTGACGTCCTCGTCGAAGCGCTCGCCGTTGTTGCGGCGGCTGCGAACGCGCCCCTTGAAGCCCGCGCCGCCGAGCACGCCGGAAAGCTCCGACACGAAGCCGAGGTCCTGGTTCACCTCGAGCTCTGCCCAGGACCGGCCGCGCACGTCGGCCGCGTTCATGCCGCTCGTGGCTTCGTAAGCGGGGTTCACGTACTCGACCCGACCCGCCGCGTCGGTCACGACCACGGCCTCGTTCGCCTGTTCGATGGCGGCGAGCAGGCGACGGTTGACGATCTCGGTCTCTACGCGCGCCGTCTCGGCGCGTTCGCTGGCCGTGAGATCCACGCTGTACGACACGCACAGCTCCTCCCCTTCGAAGGTCACGCGCGAGGCGCGGATCTCCACCGGGAATTCGCTGCCGTCCTTGCGACGGTGACGCGTGCGCACGACCATCGAGTCCGAGGCCGACTTGTGCGAGAAGAGCACGCCCCAGTGCTCGGGCTGCAAGGTCGGGTCGATGTCGAAGATCGTGCAGCGCGCGAACTCTTCCGGCGTGTAGCCGAGCGACGACCAGGCCCCGCGGTTCGCGAACGCGAACGTGCCGTCGCGGCGCGCGAAGTACCAGGCCCCCGGCACGTCGTCGAGCAGCGCAAAGAACGCGCGGTTCGGGATCAGGATCGGCGAAGGCCAAGCCACGCCGCCGGCCGGTGGCGGCGCGGTGAGGGGCGGAGCGGAGTCGGTCACCGGTTCCGACCATAGCGCCGATTTCGCCGCGGTTGCAGCGTCTCGCATCGGGCCGCATCGAACTGTCGGCCAGGCCCGGAGGAGTGCTAATGCAGCCTGCGTGTCCCTATTGGAAGCCGTCGACCTCACGTTCGGGTACACGAACGATGCGCTGTTCACCAAGGTCGGGTTTCGCCTGGAGGCGGGCGAACGCGCCGCGCTCGTGGCGCCGAACGGCGCCGGAAAGAGCACGCTGCTCCGGATCCTGGCGGGTGAGGTGTCCCCCGACAAGGGCACCGTCGTGCTCGCGAAGGACGCGCGGCTCGGGTACTACCGCCAGAGCCACGAGCTCAAGGCCCAGGGCAGCGTGTTCTCGGCCTTGATGTCGGGGTTCGGGGAGCTCTTGGAGCTGCGAACCGAGCTCGAGGCGGCGCAGGAAAACGCCGCCAGCGGTACGGATGCGGCCCTTTCACGCCTGTCGCGCGCCATGGATCGCTACCAGCAGGCGGGCGCGGACCGCTTGGAGCAGCGCGTGCAAGCGATCGCGACGCGGCTCGGCTTCGCGCCCCGCGACCTGGACCGCGAGGTGACGACCCTGTCGGGGGGTGAGCGCGGGCGGCTCGCGCTCGGCGTGGTGCTGGCCATCGAAGCCGACGTGCTCTTGCTCGACGAGCCCACGAACCACCTGGACCTGGAGACGATCCGCTGGCTCGAGGGCCACCTGTGCGAGCACCGCGGTGCGCTGCTGGTCGTCTCCCACGATCGCGCCTTCCTCGACAACGTGTGCCCGAACACCTTCGAGCTCGGCCGCCAGAGCTTCCGCACCTACCCCCTGCCCTACTCGAGGTACCACGAGGAGCGCGCGGAAGATCTGGAGCGCGAGCGCAAGCTCGCCGAAGAGCAGGCGGCGTTCGTGCAGAAGACCGAGGACTTCATCCGCAAGAACATCGCGGGGCAGAAGACCAAGCAGGCGCAGTCGCGGCGGCGGATGCTCGACAAGCTCGAGCGCGTCGAGCGCCCGGAGGACGTCTGGGCGCGAGCGGAGCGCGTGCGGTTTCGCTTCGCGGAGGCGCCGCGCAGCGGAGACATCGTGCTGGAGGGCAAGGGTCTCGGCGCGAAACGCGGCGAGAATCAGCTGTTTTCCGGCCTGGATCTGCTGATCCGGCGCGGTGACCGGGTGGGCATCGTCGGGCCCAACGGCTCCGGCAAATCGACGCTCCTGAAGCTGCTCGCGGGCAAGGGCCACGCGGACGACCTGGGCAGCGTCCGGCGCGGCACCAACCTGCGCGAGGGTTACTTCGATCAGCACCTCGGCTCGCTCGAACCGAACCGTAGCGCGGTGGAAGAGGTGCGCTCCGTGCGCGGCGATTTCAACACCGACGGCGCGCGCCAGTATCTCGCGCGCTTCCGCTTCTACGGCGACGATCCGCTGCGCCAGGTCCGAAGCTTCTCCGGTGGTGAGCACACGCGTCTCGCCCTGGCGAAGCTCTTGCTCGAGCCGCGCAACCTGTTGTTCCTCGACGAGCCCACGAACCACCTCGACATCCCCGCCGCGGAGATCCTCGAAGAGGCGCTGGTCGGCTTCGAGGGCACGGTGATCCTGGTCTCGCACGATCGGCGCTTCCTGGAGACCGTGACGACGCGGATCGTGGCCTTCGGCGAGAGCGGGCCGATGGTGTACGAGGAGGGGTTCCGGGACTACACGGCGACCCTCGAGCGCCGGCGACGCGCCGAGGCCGAGGCGCCGCGACGGCCCCCGAAGCCGGCGCCGAAGCAGCGGAACGAGCCGAAACCCGAGCCTCCGGCTCAAAGGAATCAGAAGGCCGAGGCGCGCGAGCTCGAGCGCAAGAAGAAGCGGGTGGTCGAGCTGGAGCGGGCGGTCGCGGCCGCCGAGTCGGACCTCGGCCGGCTACGCGACGCGCTGAAGAACCCCGAGGCCGACTGGGAGCGCCTCCACGAGCTCGCCCAGAAGGAGCAGAACACCGCGAAAATCCTGGAGGCCCTGACCGCCGAATGGCTGAAGCTCTCCGAGGAGCTAGGCAGATAGCTCTGGCCCGCGTGCTATACGAAACCACCATGCCGGTGGCCCCGCGCCGCGCCCCCTCCCCTCTCCTCTTCTGCGCTCTGCTCCTGTTCGGAGCGGTGGCGTGCAAGAAGGGTCCGCCGACCGAGGGTGACGCGGCGCCGAAGCCGAAAGAGCTCCCGGCGCTGGCGGTCAAGGCCGACACGCCGAACCTGCTCATCACCTGGATCGACGAGAAGGGCGACTTCAAAGTCGTCACCAAGCCGGCGGACGTGCCGAGCAGCGCTCGCGAGAAGGTGCGGGTCGCGATCGCGGACAAAGAAGTCGGCACCGGCGACTCGGTGTACGTGACCAACCTCAACGAGAGCGCGCCCGACGGGAGCTTCCGGCTCAGCACGCTGAGCCGCGCGGCCTGGGAGGAGCTCGGAGCCAGCCGCCGCGCCGCTCGCCTCGAGGC
>JALYWZ010000604.1 GCA_030852505.1 Myxococcota bacterium
CGCCCGCGCCCGCTGCCGCCCGAGGCGACGGCCTGCCCGAACGGCATGCTGCTGGTCGAAGGCGACTACTGCCCGGACGTGCAACTGAACTGCAAGCGCTACCTGGACTCACCGGGGCGCTACGAGAAGTTTCGTTGCTCCGAGTACGGACCGTCCACCTGCTTATCGAAGCAGAAGAAGCACATGAAGTTCTGCATCGACCCGCACGAGTACGTGCCGAGCGGATCCTCGCTGCCCGAGAACTTCAAGAGCTTCACCCACGCCGAGAAGACCTGCAAGGGCCTCGGCAAGCGCGTCTGCAAGGAGAGCGAGTGGAACTTCGCCTGCGAGGGTGAAGACATGCGCCCCTATCCCTACGGCTTCAAGCGAGACTCCGAAGCCTGCAACGCCGACCGCATGGACCTATTCGGCTCCTCCGGCAAGCTGCGCGATCTACGAGCGCCGCCCGGCGCTTACCCGCGCTGCGCGAGCCCCTTCGGCGTGCTCGACATGGCCGGCAACCTCGAAGAGTTCGTGGCCATCGACGGCAAGGGTCCGGCGCGCCCCGCGATGAAGGGCGCCTACTGGCAACCCGGCCGCAACCACTGCCGAGCCGCGCAGACCGCCCACGATCGTTATTACAACGGCACCGAGACCGGCTTCCGTTGCTGCGCCGACGCGCGTTAGCGGTCGCGTGACCGGCCTATGGATACGGACCGATGTCCTCGAGTGACATCGTTTCGGGCAGTCCCAGCATCAGGTTCAGGTTCTGCACGGCCTGGCCGGCGCCGCCCTTCATCAAGTTATCGAGGCACGACACGACCGTGACCAGCCGCTCCGAGCCGAGCTCCGGCCCGTACACCACGCCGAGCTCGGCGTAGTTCGAGCCTGCGACCGCCACCACTTCGGGGAGCCGCTTCTCGGGCACCCGTAGGAACGGCTCGTCCTTCACGAACTCGGCGAACGCCGCCCGCAGCTCCGCCTCCGAGACCGAAGCTGGCACGCGCACGAACGAGCTCACGAAGATCCCGCGCGACAGCGGCGCGGACACGGGCACGAACGAGAGCAACGGCGCGCGCGCGCCCGCCGCGACCAAGAGCTCTTCGACTTCCGGCGTGTGTTGGTGAAACAGCGGCTTATAAGTCCTCAAATTCTGGGCGCGCGTCGGATGGTGCGTCGTCGGAGAAGGCGTCACACCGCTGCCGCTCGAGCCGGTGACACCGACGGCTTCGATGGGCCCCGAGAGCCAACCCTTGCGAGCGATCGGCAAGAGACCGAGCTCGATCGTGGTCGCGAAGCAGCCGGGCGACGCGACCCAGCGCGCGCCGCGGATCCGCTCGCGGTTCTGTTCGGGCAGCCCGTACACGAACTCCGAGAGCAGATCCGGTCGCGGGTGCGCCGAGCCGTAGAACGCCTGAAACGCCTGGGCGTCGCGCAGCCTGAAAGTCCCGGACATATCGATGACCCGCGTCCCGCTCGCCATCGCCGCTTCCACCACCGCGATGCTCGCCCCCTGCGGGATCCCCATCAACACCACGTCGACTCCGCTCACCGCCTGTTCCGGCGAAGGGTTCTCGAACTCGAGGGACGTTCGCCCTTCGAGGTGCGGCAAGGCCGCCGATAGCGGTTCGCCCAGGTGATCGGCCGCCCCCACGCGCACCACTTCCACTTCCGGATGTAAGAGCAGGCGTCGCAAGAGCTCTGCCCCGGCGAATCCGGAGCCTCCGAGCACTGCCGCCTTGAAGCGCTTGGCCATGCCGCAAAGCGTAGCGTACCGAGAACCCGAGGACTGCTAGTTCGCGGCTCCTGCCAACGAAGCCGCGAAACCGTGGTGGTCCTCGACGCTGAGCAAGAGCGCGTACCCCTGGCGCGTCGGCAAGTACACCACGTGGTCACGCTGGGTGACGAACGCCAGCGCCTTCTGGCCGTTTTCCAGCCTGAACCAACCGACGGAGTAGTGCGGCAGGCCGATCCCGTTCGTGCGGCTTGCCAGCGCAAACGGTGAATCGCCTCGAACGTCCACGACACGCAGGTGCTCGACCATCAGCTCCGAGCGAGGGATGACCCGTCCGTAGACGGAGCCGCGCAGGCGCAACGCGCTCGGACCGACTTCGACCTTCAACGACCGCGGCCACGAAAGCCACAGCACCCCCAGCAAAATCACGACCGGCACGAGCAGTACCAAAATCGAGACCCCGCCATTGCCCTTCGCAATCTCGAACACCCGTATCGAGTCGTCCGCCATTGGTCTCGCCACACTATCACCCTCCGAACATCCGCCCAATCTCCGCCCTTTCTGCGCCGCCCCCCGACGCCCCAGGCTCCCCCTCAAAAATCTTTGCGACTCTTGGCGCTCCTTTGCGCCTTGGCGGCTAAAGCCGTCCGAGCCTTTTCAACGGCGAGGTTCGTCCCCGCCGCTCACCGTGATCGGGATCCAGAGCGTGCGGACCTGGGCCATCTTGCCGCGGCGCGTGTAGCCCGCGAGGCCGTACAAGACGTTCCACCAGTGGCCGTCGGGCGTCTCGCCGTAGGAGAAGGCCGGGAAGATGTGCACTTCCCAGTCGAGGCCGCCGTAGACCTTGGCCTCGTGGTAGTAGACGTTGCCGATCAGCTGTGAGACCTCGCGGTCGTCGCTGAAGCGCCAGTAGGCGGGGAACGCGACGGTCGAGCGCGTCTTCGGGCCGGCGAAGTCCCAGAAGAATGGCGCGATCACCGTGTGCGTGCTGGCGGCGTCGCGGCCGAGGTACACGAACGGGTGGATGTTGGTGGACCAGCCGCGCAGATCGGTCGTGTGCTGGAAGAACGGCGTGATCCAGGTAGACTCGCTGATGCCGTAACGCTCGAAGTGGCCGTAGAACGGGAACAGCGCGAGGCTGTTCTCACGCGGGCTCGTGCGCTGGTAGTAGAACGGGAACAAGAGCTTCTGGTCGAGGCCGATATCGGGGTCTCGGTAGTGCCAGAAGAGCGGCGTGATCATGTCGAGCTGGGTACGCCCGCGGTGGCGCGCGTAGCCCCAGGTGACGAACGTGCTCTCGCCCTTGTCGCCGTTCTCGAGCCAAAACAGCGGGTTGACGAAGAGCGAGGACTTCTCGTCGTAGCCGTAGTGGAAGAACGGGAACACCGTGGTGTGCCGCTCGTTCTTGCCCCACAAGCTGTAATAGAAGGGGAAGACGTGGAGCGCGTCGCGCTTCTCGGTGTGGTTCCGGTAGTACGGGCCCCAGATGTTGGTCCACGACAGATCGCGATCGGTGTAGCGATAGTAGTGGAGCAACGGCGGGATCACCTCGTACTTGGTCTCGAGGTTCTGGCCGTAGAAGTAGAAGGGCGCGATGCCGAAATCGAGATCTTCGGCCGTGCGCGCGTCGCAGCTCGAGCCGCCCTTCCACGAGCAGAACAGCGGGCCCACCAGGTTGAAGCCGCCGTGCTTGTCGGTGCTCGTGTACGTGAGCAGCGGCGGGATCAGCGTGTAGCCGCCGTCCTTGCGCTTGCCGGTGAAGAAGAACGGCGCGAGCCAGTTGTCGTGCTCACCGGGCGCTTCGCGGTGCACGAGCGGGCCGGCGACCGTCGTGTGCTCGCCGGTGATCTTGTTCTTCATGTCCCAGAACAGCGGGAACAAGACGTCGTCGGCGCGCTCGTTGCTGCGACGGTTGTAATAGAGACCGAAGACCGAGGCGCGGTCCGGCACCTTCGGGTCGAGGCGCGAGGGCTGCGTGCGCTCGCCCCAGACCGGGAAGGCCAAGCGGAAGCGATAATTGCCGCTGCGCTCTTCGTAATACGGGCCGTAGAAGCGGTGCTCGGTGCGCGTGTCGCGGCCGAGCTCTTCGGAGTCGGGATCGACGTCACTGCCGATCTTGTCTTTTACGGACTTCTTGAGCTCGAGCGGCTGCTTCGGAAGCGTGGGCTCGCTGCCGGGCGCGACCATCTGATCGCTCGCGCCGGACGCGGCGTGGAGCTCCGGGGTCCCGGGCGGCGGTTTTTTTGGCGGCGCGCTGCCCTGGGGAGCGGGGCCGCCGGCTCCACCGC
>JALYWZ010000605.1 GCA_030852505.1 Myxococcota bacterium
GTGCCGGTGCTGCCCGGATCGCTGCCGTCCTCCGAGGAGCACGCGAGGGGGGCGCCTGCGACGAGGGCGCCGATGCCGCCGAGAGCCTGGCGCCGCTTCAACGCCTTGCCGAGAATCTCACCTGAATCGTTGCGCTTCTTGCCCATCGAACTCTCCTAGGAGGTTGCGCGGCGCGGACGCCGGCACCAAAAGCGGGAACTCCGCTCAGGCTCATACTGTAACGAACCGTAGTTTTGGCAGGCGGCAGCAGGAGGGCATTTCTGAGGGAGTCAGCCGCGAATGCTTTGCGCGTCTCGCGAGGGCGCTTCGCCGGTCGAAAGGCTCCTTTTTGCCGAGCCGACAGGTATCAGATCGCCGGCGGCGCGGCCAGGACGAGCGCGGAGGCGCGGGAGAACGTCTCCGCAGATAGTCCCGTCTGATCCGCATTCACGCTGCAAAGATCTAACAGCGACGCAAGTCCGGCCGCCGACGCTCGAAGATTTCGGCGAGCAGAAAGCAGGTGCGTTGGCCTGGGAGTCAATGCAGCTGGGAGGTGTGCGCCGCTGACGCGTGGCTGCCTGCCGCACCGGTTGGCAAAAATCCACACCTGGGAGCCATCGCTCCGCTCCCGCGCAAACTGGGCCTAAAGGTGCGAGCGCGGATCCAGCGAAAAAAGCCCCGGGTGCGGGCCTTGGCCCGGAGTTTGCGATGGTGGGCGATGACCAAGCTCGGGCGTGCGCCCCTGCCACTGGACCGTTACAGATGGACAGGCTTCTCGCAGACGATTCGCCACTCTCACCTTCACTCGACGGCTCATCACCGCACTCGCACGCTTTGCCGAGCTCCAACGGCGCAGCGACAATCGATGGCGTAGCGAAAGTCGACAGCCCGCCCGACAGCATCTCGGTCGCCGATCCGGAAGACGCCGAGTTCCAGGTAGTCGGCATCGGCGCCTCCGCCGGAGGGCTCGAAGCGCTCGAGAAGCTGTTCGGCGCAATGCCCGAGAACACGGGCATGGCGTTCGTGGTGGTGCAGCACCTGTCGCCCGATTTCAAGAGCGTGATGGACGAGCTCTTGGCCCGGAAGACACGGATCCCCGTGCACCTCGTCGAAGACGCGATGCCGGTCGAGCCGAATCGGATTTATCTGATCCCGCCGCGCAAGGAGATGATCATCTCACGCGGGCGGCTGCTCCTCAGCGACAAGGGCGAGTCGCAAGACGGGCTGACGCTGCCGATCGACATCTTCTTTCGCTCGCTCGCCCAGGACATGGGACAGCGCGCGGCCGGGATCGTGCTTTCGGGCGCGGGCAGCGACGGGTCGCGCGGGATCCGCGATATTCACGAGGCGGGAGGGCTGGTGCTGTGTCAGGACGAAGCCAGCGCCGAGTTCGACGGGATGCCGCGCAGCGCGCGCGAGACGGGCATCGTGCACCACGTGCTGCCGCCGGCCGAAATGCCACGCGTGCTCGTGGAACACGCGCGCTCGTCGGGGCAGCACCTGTCGGACTCCTTCAACGCGAGCCCGTCGCGGCCGTACGGGGTGTCGGCCGCGCTACGCTGCTTGCAGCGCGCCTACGGCATCGACTTCTCCCACTACAAGCAATCGACGGTGGTGCGGCGGATCGAGCGCCGATTGCAGCTCACGCAGGCCGGCAGCCTCGAGTCCTACGTGGAGCGCGTCACCAATGATTCGGACGAGCTCGACGCGCTGTTTCGCGATCTGTTGATCGGCGTGACGCGCTTCTTCCGGGACGAAGAGGCGTTCGAGCAGCTGAGCTCGAAGGTGATCCCGGAGCTCTTGTCGCAGCCGACCTCGAACGACGAGCTCCGCGTCTGGGTCGCCGGCTGCGCGACGGGCGAAGAGGCGTACTCGATCGCGATCTTGTTCCAGGAGCAGCTCGCCAAGCACAAGGACAACCGCCGCCTGAAGATCCTGGCGACCGACGTGCACCGTGGGTCGATCGAGTTCGCGAGCCGCGGGCTCTACGACGCGGAGCGCGTGGCGGGCGTGAAGCCGGAGCTGCTGGCGCGCTACTTCGACAAGCGCGGGCCGCACTACCAGGTGTCGCCCGAGCTCCGGCAGCTGGTGGTGTTCGCGCCCCACAACGTGGTGAAGGACGCGCCGTTCACACGGCTCGATCTGATCAGCTGTCGCAATTTGCTGATTTATCTGCAGCCTTTCGCGCAAAAGCGCGTGCTCAGCTTGCTGCATTTCGCGCTCAAGCGTCACGGCATCCTGCTGCTCGGGCCGAGCGAGAACGTGGGGGCGCTGTCCGACGACTTCGAGACCATCGACAGTCACTGGCGCATCTTCCGCAAGCACCGCGACGTGCGCGCTCCGGGCATTCCTCGCTTCACGCCGGCTCAGCGTGCGCTGACCGGCGCCCCTTCGGAGCGTTCCGGCGTCGCGCAGGGCTATTCGCTTGCGCAGATCGTCAATGTCTACGACGGACTGCTCGAGGAGCACGTCCCGCCGAGCCTGCTCGTGAACGAACGGCGCGAGCTGGTGCACGCCTTCGCCGGCGCCAGCAAGTTCCTGCGGATGCGCGACGGCCGCGCCTCGCTCGACGTGTTCGACATGCTCGATCCCGAGCTGAAGATGGCGGTCACCGGCGCCTTCCAGCGCGCGCTCAAGGAGCGCAGCACGATCGTCTACAACGGCCTCGAGCTCAAGGCGGACGGCGAGAGCAAATCCTACAAGCTGTCCATCAAGCCGCTCAGCGGGTCGGTCAACCACCTGGCTCATCTGTTGATCAGCATCGAGGAAACCAACGCGGCGCCGCGACCGCCCGAGAGCCGCTCGGAGCTCGATCTGAGCCAGATTTCTCGGGAGCAGCTGGGGTCGCTCGAGACCGAGCTCCGGCGCACGAAGGAGAACCTGCAGGCCACGATCGAGGAGCTCGAGACCAGCAACGAAGAGCTCCAGAGCGCCAACGAAGAGCTCTTGGCCGCGAACGAGGAGCTTCAGAGCACCAACGAAGAGCTGCAGAGCGTGAACGAGGAGCTCTACACGGTGAACGCGGAGTATCAGAAGAAGATCTCCGAGCTCACGCAGCTGACGAACGACATGGACAACCTGCTGGCCAGCATCGAGGTCGGCACGATCTTCCTCGACCAGAAGCTGTGCGTCCGCAAGTTCACGCCGCGCGTGGCGGAGGTGTTCAACCTCTTGCCTCAAGACGTGGGACGACCGATCTCGGCCTTCAGCAACCGGCTGGCGCACGCCACGCTCGTGGACGACCTGAAAGAGGTGCTCGGCAACGCGCGCTCGATCGAACGCGAGGTCGAAGACCACTCCGGAAACTGGTACTATCTGCGGATCTTGCCCTACCGCGCCCGCGGAACGGCAGATGGCGTGGTGCTGACGCTGATCGACATCAACGGCTTGAAGGCCGCAGAGGACGCCGTCTTTCGCGAGCGCTACTTGCTCAACAGCTTGATGGACAGCGTGCCGGACGCGACCTACTTCAAGGACCGCGACGGCCATTTCGTGCGGATCAACCGGGCCATGGCGCGCCGGCTCGAGCTGTCCGAGCCGGCAAAGGCCGTCGGCAAGAACCTGTCGGAGCTGCTCCCCCGAGACTCGGGCGAGAGGCTCGATCGACTGGACGCGCGCGCTCTCGGCGGGGAGTCCCAGGACTATCAGGAGGAAGAGCAACTGTTCGCCGGGCGTAGCGCGTGGTTCATGACCACGCGAAAGCCGCTGCGCGACTCGGATGGCTCGATCGTCGGCATGCTCGGCGTCGCGCGTGACGTCACGGATCAGAAGCGCGCGGAGAACGAGATCCGCCAGGCGATCCGCCGGCGCGACGAGTTCTTGGCGATGCTCTCGCACGAGCTCCGAAACCCGCTGGCCGCGCTGGTCAACGCCGCGGCGATGCTCCATTACTCGGGCTCGATCACGCCGGAGCAGACGGCGAGCCTGGGCGTGATCGAGCGGCAGTCCCGGCAGATGACGCGGCTGCTCGACGATCTACTCGAGGTCAGCCGGATCACGCAGAACA
>JALYWZ010000102.1 GCA_030852505.1 Myxococcota bacterium
GCCGTGAATCGCCTCGCCCGCGCGCTCGAGCGTCTCCGACAGCGTGCGCAGCAGCGCGCCCTGGCCGAGCGCCGCGCCGGCGCGTTGCTGTAGACTCTGCCGCTCGGCTTGCTCGGCGTCCCACCAGCGCCGGTCCCACTCCGGGTTGTCGATCACCCGCCGCGCGCCCTCCCAATCGCCGACGGGCTCGACCGGCAGCTCGCCCTGCACACCGAGGCCGCGCAGGTAGTCCCCGACCTGCTGGCGTTCTGCGAGCTCGAGCGGTTCACCCAGCATGAAGAACCAGTCGCTCATGGCAGCAGTTGCTCGCGCCACAGCCCGAGCGCCTTCTGCACGGGGCGATCCGAGAAGCTGAACAGCACGGCTTCCTCTCCCGCCTCGTGCGACACCGGCACCCACGACGGGACGACGAACACGTCCCTGGGCTGCCATTCGAAGCTCTGGCCGCCGATCACGCTCCGGCCCCGACCCTCGACGACGCTGTAGACCGTGCCGTCCGTCGAGCGATGAGGCCGCCCGGCAAAGCCCTTGGGAAGCAGCTGAATGAAGGCGGCTATCGTCGGCATCGGGTAGCCGCCCGTGACGGGGTTGACGTACTGGAGCTTCGTGCCGTGGTGAGGATCGGGCTCGGAGTCCCGGCCGAGGCGCTCGAGCACCTCGCGGCTGCGCACGTACGGGTACTTGAAGATCGGCGTGGCGCGCGTCGGAGGGACGTACTCGACCGGGATCAGGTTTGCGCCGTAGCGCGCGAGCGCGTCCCCTTCCGGACGGGTGACGGGCTGCGATTCGAGCGGGTGGCGCTCCTGAAACCCGGCGTCGAAGAACGACACCATCGGAATATCCAGCCCGTCGAGCCAGACCACGGGCTCCTCGCCGGGGTTGCCGTGGTCGTGGAAGGTCCACGACGGCGTGATGATGAAGTCGCCCGGGTGCATCGTGGTGCGCTCGCCGTCGACCGCCGTGTAGGCTCCGCTGCCCTCGACCACGAAGCGCAGCGCGGACTGGGTGTGCCGGTGACTGGGCGCGACTTCTCCCGGTAAAATCAGCTGCAGGCCCGCGTACAGCGTGCGCGTGATGCACGAGGCCCCGCGCAGCGCCGGGTTCTCCATCACGAGCACGCGTCGCTCCGCCTCGCGCGCCGTGATCAGCGTGCCCGCTTCCATCAGGAAGCGGCGCATCGCTTCGTACTTCCACAACGCAGGGACACACGGCGTGCTCGGCTCTTTCGGCACGAGCGAGCCGAGCACCTCCCAGAGCGGAGTGAGGTTCAGCTCACCGATGCGCTCGTAGAACCGAGCTCGCTCCGCTGTCACCTTGCCGGCGTCCGCTTGCATGGCTGCTTTCGTAGGGTCCGCTACGCTTCCGCGATCTCGGGGAACCGCAGCCCGAGCGACTCGACCACGCTGCGCGCGCGGCTCAGAAAATCCTCGCGCATCTGTTCGTTGCGCCGCGCCTTGAGCGCGTACTTGCGGTACGTTTCGTTGTTCTTGGAGCCGGCGGCGCCGAAGAATTTCGGCAAATACGGCGCATAGTCGTCGATAGCCCGTTGCACCGCGGCCCGCCCCTCTTCGGTCTTGCAGAGCTCGGTGCAGAAGTCCTTACCGAACGCCGCGTGGAACTTTTCTTCCGGCATCGTCACCCGACCGATATTGCGCAGCGGGACGAAGCTGCAATGCAGCAGATCCTCGACCTGCAGAATTTCGGCGAGGTCGGCCAGCATCTTGATCACGCAGAACTCGGGCCAGCTCTTCATCGGAAAACCGAAGATGCTGAGCGGTCGCTTTTGCTTCGGGTCCGTGGCCTCGGGCGGAACCTGCAGATCGTCCGCCAAGGCCTTGAAGCGCACGTGATGGTGGTATTCCTCCATCGCGATCCGGCACGTGAGCCACTTGGCGTAGGGCGTGGGGGCGAGCGCGATCGCCGGTTCGTCGAAGACCTGCGCTCCGTACAGCTCGTTGACGGTGTGGCTGATCACGATCTTCGTGATGGCCTCGCGATACTCCGCGGGCTCGCTCGCGAGATCCGCCACCGTCTTCACTTCATGGTACTCGCTCGTCATGGTCTGCTCCTAGATCAGGGGGTCGGTGTTGAACGCTTCCAGATCGGTGGTCAGATCGGTGAATTTGGGCTGAAAGCGTTGCTGGAACAGGGCCGAAAAGTCGCTGTCGTCCCAAGCTCCTTCGGGAGCCTCGATGCGCTCCACGGGCCGGGGCTGCGAGAATAGGAACACCTCGCGCCCGCGGACTCCGAGCAGCTGGCCGCTGATGTTGGCTGCGGCCGGAGAGCACAGGAAAGCGACCAGCTCGGCCACGGATTCTGGCGCGATCTTCTGTGCGCGCCGTTTGTACTCTTGCTGAGCGGGGTTCGCCGGCACAATCGTGTCGGTCACGCGGGTGCGCGCGAAGGGCGCAATCGCGTTGCAAGCAATGCCGGAGCGCGCGAGATCCATCGCGACCACGCGCGTCAGACCGACCAGGCCGGCCTTGGAGCTCGCGTAGGCGGATTGCCCCAGGTTGCCGTACAAGCCGGCCGACGAGGTGATGTTGACGATCCGCCCCGGCTCGCGACCGGCTTTCACCTGGTCGCGCAGCCGCGGCGTGGCCGCTGCGAGGACGTAAAACGCCGCACCCAGGTTGGTCCGCAACACCGCGTCCCAGTTCGCCGGGTTGCCCTTGAACACGAAGCTGTCGCGCAAGATCGCCGCGTTGTTCACGACCAGATCGACGGCTCCGAAGCGCTCCACGGCTCGCTCCACAGCCGCGGCTGCCGCCTGGGGGTCGCTCAAATCGGCCGTGAATGCCGCGCCACGCTCGCCGAGCTCGCTCGCGACGGCCTCGGCCACGCCCGGGTCCGGATCGGAGCCCGAGATCGAAACGCCGCTGTCGGCCACGACCACGCTCGCACCGAGCGCGTGCAGGCGCTTGCTGATCGCGAGGCCGATGCCGCGCGCTCCGCCGGTCACCAGCGCGACGCGTCCCTCTAGAACGCCGATCAGTTTGACTGCTCGGCGTTCTAGCCCTGTTCTCAGGGGCGGCACGCGCCGCCCCTCCCCGCCGAAATGAATTCGGCGGGGCCCCACCCCACGCGCTCACCCTTTTCGTCCAAATTTTCCGCAAACTTCGGCAGATTCCGAACCATTTGTCGCTCTGGCCGGCCGTCAGTCATGCTCGAATTCTCCTCGCTTCATCCCAGGTTGAAGGCATCCTGCGTTTGGTCGTAGAACGCGTCGGCGTGGATGTCGCGCCGCGCCACGCCGCGCGCTTCCAGCTTGCTTTGCATCGCTTCCACCATCGGCGGCGGTCCGGCCACGTAGGCCTTGAAGCCGTCGAACGAGCTGAAGTCGTCGGGAGCGACGTCGCTCAAGAGGCCGGTGCGGCGGCTGGTCGCTCCGCTCGGCTGCGACAACACCACCTGTACCGAGAAGCGCGGACAGCGGCTCTGAAGCTCGGTCCACCAACCCTCGAGGTAGACGTCGCGTTCGTCACGCACCCCGAAATACAGGTGCACCTCGCGGTCCGGCTGCGCCTTCAATGCCGCTTCCACGATCGAGCGGATCGGCGCGAGCCCGCTGCCCCCGGCCACGGCCAGGATTGGTCCCGCGTGCTGTTCGCGGAAAAAAGCGCTACCGAACGGGCCCGATACCGTGAGCTCGGCGCCGGGCCGCAGATTCGAGAACACGAAGCCGCTCGCCTGCCCTCGCGGGACCTGCCGCACGTGGAACTCGAGCAGCTCCTGGTCGGGCCGATTGGCCATCGAGTAGCTCCGCTCCGGGATCCCGGGGGCGAACTTGATCCGCGCGTGCTGCCCGGCGCTGAACGTGTACGGACCGCCGGAAGCGATCGAGAGCCTCAAGCCCTTGATGTCGTGGGTCAGCTCCTCGATCTCGAGCACGCTGCAGCGCAGGATCCGCGACGGGTGCAGCACCGTCTCGTCCGCTTCGAGCATGCGCACGGTGCAGTCGCCCCAGGCCTGGGTGCGGCACGCGAGGATCAGCCCGCGCGCGCGCTCCTCCTCGTTCAGCGCATATTCGGAAGACGGCAGCTCGAGGATGTCCCCATCGACGAGCTCGCATTTGCAGGCGCCGCAGTTGCCGAGCTGGCAATTGTTGGGAAACGGCACGCCCGCTTGCAGCAAGCTCTCGAGGATCGTCTCACCGACCAAAACCGGCGCCGAACGCGGCGGGTCGCCGACCACGCGGATCGTCGATTTGTCCGTCATCGGGACACCGAGGCGCCTTCGGCGGGCGCGTCCGCGGGCTCGGGGCGGCGGGCTCGGACGCGACGCGACCAGAGCCGGCCGACGAACGGCACGAGCCCTTCCGGCAAGAACAAAACCGCGCTCACCAGCAGCACCGCATACACGGCATAAGAGGCGATGATCGGCGCGACGCTGGGCATGCCGCTCAGGGTCGCGACGCGGCTCAGCGCGTCGACCGTCAAGAGCACGAGCGCGGCGCCCACGACTCCGCCGGAGACCGTGCCCATGCCGCCCACCGCGGCCATCACCACGTACTGGATCGAGAGCATCACCGGGAACGAGCCGGGGGCGAGGTAGCCGAGATAAAACGTGTAGATGCCGCCCGCGAGGCCCGCGATCCCGGCGGACAGCGTGAACACGGCCAACTTGTAGCGCCCGACCGGGATCCCGGACGAAGCGGCCGCTACCTCGCTCGAGGACAGCGCTCGCAGCGCGCGACCCGGGCGCGAGCCCAGGATGTTGCGGAGCAGCACGATCACGCAGAACAGGGCGATCGAGCTCAAATACGCGTAATCCCGCGGCGAGCCGAGCTCGAACGCGAACAGATCGAGCCGCGGGATGCCCTGCAACCCGATGTCGCCGCCCGTTACTTCGCGGAGCTCACCGATCAGCGACAGGAAAATGATGTGCATCGCCAGCGTGGCGAAGGCCAGGTGATGACCGCGCAGCAAGAGCAGTGGGATACCGATCAGCGCTGCGAGCGCTGCGGCCGCGACCGGCGCGGCGCACAGACCGATCAACGTCGGCACCCCGTTGGTCGATAAGATGCCGGCGGCGTAGGCACCGCACGCGTAGAACGCGCCCTGCCCGAGCGAGACCTGGCCGGCGTGGCCCATCAGCACCGAAACCCCGACGGTGACGATCGCCGTCAGCAACAACAGCACGTACAGCGAGAGCAGGCTGTCGCCGAGCAGGGCAGACAGCGCGAGGCTCGTGAGCAGCCCGGCGCCCATCATCGCGTGTTCGCGTGCGAATCGCATCAGTGCTCCGCCGCGTGCAGCGTGGGACGCCGGTAAGCCTGCGCGATCAGGATCCCGAGCGCGAGCAGGAGGGCGAGCGAGCTCTGGTAGGAGGCCTTGGCGTAGCCGGCCACGAACGCCTCGGCGACGCCGAGCGCGACGCCGCCGACGAGCGCCAGCACCGGCCGCTTCATGCCGGCCAGGATCGCCGCCGAGAAACCGTTGACGAACAACAGCACGTCGCTGTCGTAGGAGATGGGGCGAAGCGGTGTCAGCAACACGCCGCAGATGCCGCCGAGGCCGCCGCCCAGCGTGAAGCCCAGGAGCCCCATGCGCTTGACGCCGATCCCGACCAGGCCGGCCGCGTAGGGGTTCGAGGCGCAGGCGCTGAGCGCCTTGCCCCAGTCCGTGCGCTCGAGGAAGCCTTCGAGGGCGGCGAACGTCGCGAGCGTGACCGCCACGATCAGCACGTACTGCCAGGGCACGCTGACCTCGCCCAGCTCGAGCGCGCCGTTCAGACCCGAAAACGACCGCGGCTGGTCGCCCCAGATCAGGATCTCGAGCGCGTAGGCGAAGATCCCGACGCCGAGCGTCGCGATCAACGACGCCTGCGGGCTGGTCCCGCGCCTTCCGAGGGCGACGTAACCCGTGCAGGTCCCCACCGCGGCCGCGACCAGGATCGCCAGAAGCTCCGAGAGGCCGTGCGGCAGCCCCGCGTCCAAAAGGCTCGCCGCCAAAAAGCCCGCCACCACCGCGAACATGCCCTGAGCCAGGTTCACGACCCGCGTCACGCGATAGATCAGGATCAGCCCGCTCGCGAGCAGCGCGAAGCCGCAGCCGACGATCACGCCGTGCACCAGGTACGAAAGAAAAGCGCTCACGAAAGGCCTCCGGCCGCGCTCCCGAGGTACGCATCGACGACGAGCGGGCTCTTGATCAGCTGATCGCAGCGCCCCTGCGCCACCACGCGCCCCGTCTCGAGCACGTAGGCCATGTTGCACAGAGACAGCGCCAGACGCGCGTTCTGTTCGACGAGCAGCACGGCGAGCCCGCGCTGCGAGTTCAGCTCTTTCAGCTTCTGCCCGATGTCGCGCACCACGAGCGGCGCGAGCCCGAGCGACATCTCGTCGATCGCGAGCACGTCGGGCTGTGACATGAGCCCGCGGCCGAGCGCGACCATCTGTTGTTGCCCGCCCGACAGGCTTCCGGCCGGCTGCCGGCGCTTCGCCCGCAAATCAGGGAAAATCTCGTAGATCCACGAGGTATCGCGATCGCGGGAGCGCAGCCCGCCGAGGCGCAGGTTGTCGTCGACGCTGAGATCCTGGAACAGCTGCCGACCCTCCGGGACGTGCGCGAACTTGCCGCGGATCCGGATCGAGCCCCCGGCCGTGGGCACCGCGCCCGACAGCGCCTTCAGCAGCGTGGATTTTCCGGCGCCGTTCGAGCCGACCAGCGCGACCATCTCGCCGGGCGCCACGCGCAGCGAGACCCGGTCGAGCGCCGTGGCCGAACCGTAGCAAACCGTCAGCGCCTCGACGTCAATCAAGCGCCTCCTCCGGTCCTCCGAGGTAGGCGGCGATCACGCCGGGGTGCGCGCGGATCTCCGACGGCGTGCCCTCGGCGAGCACCGACCCGAGATCGAGCACGGTGATGCGATCAGCCAGGCTGGTCACCAGCCGGACGTCGTGCTCGATCCACAAGATCGCGACGCCGCGCGAACGCAGCTTCTGCAGGGTCGCGGCGAAGCGCTGGCGCTCGCCGGTGCGTAAACCGGAGGCGGGCTCGTCGAGCAGCAGCACCGAAGGGGCGGCCGCCAGCGCCCGCGCCAGCTGCAAGGAGCGCTGCTGGCCGAGCGGCAACGAGTCCGCGAGTTGATCCGCCTGCCCGCCGAGCCCGACCTCGTCGAGCATTGCGTCCGCCGTGGCCGCGAGCTCCCGCTCCTCCTTGCGGAAGCGCGGCGTCCGGAGCGCCGCCGCGAAGAACCCGTGGCGAGCGCGGCTGTGCGCGCCCACCATCACGTTCTCGCGCAAGGTCATGCCGCGGAAGATCCGGTCGTTCTGGTAGACGATGGCGATGCCCGCCTCGGCGCGCCGTGCGGGGCCGAGGCGGTCGATCGACTCGCCCCGTAAGCGCACGCTGCCGCTATCGGGGCTCAGCTGTCCGGCGATCAGGTGAAACAGCGTGGATTTCCCGGCGCCGTTGGGGCCCAGCACTCCGCGGAGCTCCCCCTGCTCGACCTGCAGGCGCACCTCACGCACGGCGTAGATTCCGCCGAACCGTCGGCTGAGGCCTTCGACGCCGAGCATTCCTCGCTTACTCCGCGGTCGCCACCTTGGAGAGCTTCTCCTTGGCCCAATCGGTCGGAACGAATTTGCCGCCGCGCACCACGTTCACCGAGATGAAGTCGCGCGTGAGGCCCGAGTGATCGGTCGGGGAGTACTTGTACTTACCGTTGGGGGTCAACACGCTGAGGTTCTCCAGGGCTTGCTGGATCTTTTCGCGGTTCGTGGAGCCGGCCTTCTTGATCGCCTCGAACAGCAGCAGGCAGGCGCTGTAGCCGTCCTGGGCGAACTGCGGGGGCTCGTAACCGTACTTCTGACGGAACGGTGCCGCCATGCGCTCGATGACCTTCTTCTGCGCGCCGTCCGGCAGGTGCTCGCCGACCACGCCGATCGCGCTGAGCACGGTCACGCCTTCGCCCGCGGGCCCTACCGGGTCGAGCCAGAGCTTGCTCGCCTGCGAGGGGGTCATGAACAGCGGGATCTTCAGGTTCGCGCTCGCGTATTGCTTGGTCACCGTCACGCCCGAAGGCCCGGTGCCCCAGAACACGAACGCCTGAGCGCCCGAGCCCTTCACGTGCGTGAAGAGCGGGCTAAAGTCGCTGGTCGTGGTCTCGAACACCTCGTCCTTGATGATCTTCACGCCGTATTTCGGCGCGAGCGACTTCATCTGGTTGTAGCCGGACACGGCGTACGCGCCCTTCGTGTCGTGGGCGACCGCGATCTTGTCGATCTTCTGCGCCTGCATGTACTCGAGGTAACGCTCGGCGTAGGCGCTCGACAGCGCGGGGATCACGAACACGTAGGGCTTGATCGGCTGAACCTGCTCCTCGGCGGGGTTGACGGTCAGGTACGGAATACCGTCGCGCTGAGCGAGCGGCAGCGTCGCGAGCGCCGAGTTCGAGAAAGCCGAGCCGATCACCGCGACCACGTCCGAGGTCTTGATGTCGTTGTAGGCGAGCACGGACTGATCGGGCAGCGTCTGGTCGTCGCGCGTCACGAGCTCGAGCTTCTTGCCGAGCAGGCCGCCCTCGGCGTTCACCTGCTCGATCGCGAGCTCCACCGCCTTCTTGTTCTCGCTGCCGAGCGCCGAATACTTCCCGGTCAGAGAAGCGATCAGCCCGACCTTGATGGTTTCGTCCTTGGTCACCTTGGCGGCGCTTGCCTCGGGGCTCGCCTCCGATTGCGACTTCTGGTTCGAACGACAGGAAATAGCGAGCAACGCCAGGAGCGCGCCTGCCAGGAATCTGCGGGTCGTATTCATCGATTTCTAGCCTCCAATCGAGAGCAGACTCGAGCGCCTGGGCGGCTCATGGATCCGCCACCGTCATGCCGACGTAGACCGAGTTGCCGGGTTGCATCAGCCCCGGAGCCCCCATCGGGCCCGGAATGTACGATTCCGAACGTCGGAACCCGACCTGGAAGCGCGAGAACCAGGCCGCCACGTTGTAGCTCACCTGCGCGTCCAGCAGTGTCGCCGGATCCGACCCGGGGGCATTGTCCACCGCGCGCTGGTAGCGAACGGTCGCGCGCACCTTGCCGATGCCGATCGGCTTCGGCAGCATGTAGCCGATCGAGCCGAGCACGAAGTCGTCCCAGCGCTGGAAGTCGCCGGAGAACTTCGAGTACGCGCCCACGACCGAAAGCGTGCCCGCGTCTCCGAGGTTCTTATCGATCATCAGATCGGCAGATACCATGTTGTAGTCGTCCGTCTGCGGGACGGTCGGGGGTGTGGTGGGGGGTACCGGCTGAACGGAACCTTCCTTCTGGTACTGTCCGCCGACGCCGATCGAGGCGATGTCTTTCGTCCCCATGTACGTCGTGCGCTGGTAGTACGCCGGCTCGCCGCTCCACAGGTTCGCTTGCAAGCGGCCGCTCAGGAGCGGGTTGAGCGCCGGATCGTGCAGGTTGAACGCGCCGAGGTAGTACTTGAAGTGGCCACCGAACGGCGCGCCCCAGACCGTGACGCCGACGTCGCGTCCCGTCTGCCCGGCTTTCGGCAAGGCGGGGGGTGCCACGAACGGGAAAAATCCGGGGAAGAAGAACTCGTCCATGCCCCAGGGCCCGCTCGGTGCGAAGCGGTCGACGACCACGATCATGCGGCCGAGGTAGACGTTGAACTCGGGCAGCGGCTCGAAGCGAGCGATCAGGTCCAGGGGGTTCGCGCTGATCGTGCTCGGCTGGCCGGGGTTGCCGGAATAGGAGAGCGTGATGCTGCTCTGCCACTTGATGAAACGGTGAACCTGGCCCGACATGTACAGATCCGCCTCGAGGATCTGCCCCACGTCGTCGAGCTTCTCCGGATCTTCCATGTTCTGGAAGCGGAGGGCCGTGCGAACGCGCCCGCCGTAGTCGATGTTGGGAATCGCGGGCGGAAACGCCGGCGCCACCGGGCCACGCGGCGCTTCGCCGTCGGGAATCGAGGACGGCGGCGGAGGCGGCGGAGGGCCGGGAGGCCCCGCG
>JALYWZ010000606.1 GCA_030852505.1 Myxococcota bacterium
CGACGACGACAAGCTCGCAGCGCGCTCGCTGGACCGGCTGAGGTCGCGGGGAAGCTCGGCGCGCGCGATCGCCTTCAAGCTCAGGACGCGCGGCTTGAAGACGGACAGCGTCGAGCGCGCCTTCGAACGCGAGCGTGAGGCGGGGCCGAACCCGGAGCTCGAGGCGGCGCGGGCCCTGGTGCGGCGTCGCAAGCTCGGCGAGTTCCGTCCCGAAGCCAAGCGGGCCGAAGAACGCCGGCGCGACCTCGGGATCCTGGCGCGCGCCGGGTTCGACTACGAGACGTCCGTGGCTGCGCTCGGTGCGCGCCGCGACGACGACTTCTGAGGCACGCTGCCTCGGAGCGAGCCCGCGCGCTGCGGCAGATGGTCGCGAGCGACGCGAGGATCCGCGCATCGCGGGCGTGGTACGCCACATGCTTCAAGCGCGCGGATGGACGCCGCGCTGTCGGAGCTCGCGCAAGGCGCATCGCCTGCGGAAGTCGCGATTCGCCTGAGCGCTGCGCTGGCAGTGGGCGGGGCCGTAGGTTGGGAACGCGAGCGGCACGACAAGCCCGCAGGGCTCCGCACGCACATCCTGGTCTCGCTCGGCTCGGCGACGTTCATGTTGCTCGGCTTCGAGGTGGGCGGTCACCTCGCGTCGCGCTACGGCGAGGCCGGCCTGGATCCGACGCGCGTGCTGCAAGGCGTGGTCGGCGGCATCGGCTTCCTCGGCGCGGGCGCGATCATCAAGTCGAGCGGGCAGGTCACGGGCATGACGACCGCGGCCAGCATCTGGATCGCGGGCGCGCTCGGGGCGGCGGCAGGGATGGGCGCCTACGTCGTGGCCGTGCTCTCGACGGCTTTTTGCGTGGCGACGTTGATCTTGCACATGCGCTTTGCCCGGCCGCGGGCGCCACGGAGCGCGACGGGGGAGGCACCGCAGACGGAAGACTCGATGCCGCCGAAACCCCCAGACTGACTGGCATGGATGGTGCACCGACGTCCGGCACCATGCCTCAGAACACTCAGACCCCCGCCAAGAACAAAAAGACCGGCCTCGAAGGTGAGGGCAGCTACAGCGCGACCCGCAAGTACAACGAGGGTCTCGCCAAGCACCAGAAGCAGGCCAACGTGGACGAGCTCGCGAAGCGCGCGCGCAAGGCCGTTGAAGGCCCCGAGGGCGCCGAGCTGCGCCGCGCCGAAGCGCAGGGTAAGCGCGGTCCACGGCGTTAGCTCAGACCTCTGGCTGATCCAATACGAGTTACCCGCGCTCTCGCGAGCGGCGGGAAGCTCGTCTTTTGTTTTTGGAGCGGGAACAGCTGCCGCTTTCGCTCGGAAGCGCGAGCTCGTTTCTCGAGCATCAGAACGCGTGGGTCGCTTTCCGATGAACGCCAATTGTTCGTTCAGCGATGCCAGCGCTCAGCCACCCGGGAGAGGCCCGGGGTGGCCACGCCTCGCTCGCGGCGAAAATGTCGGCGTTGTGGAGTTTCGCCGCGGTTTAGCGGCGCCAAATCACGCGAAAGAGCGTGAAGCTTCCGAGGGGGCCGCTAACGCTGGGTAAAACGTCGCAGAATGCCGCGGATACGGGTCCTGGCACGCCTTCTGCTTGATGTGGGAGCAAGGAGTCGCAGCTGCGATTCCACTGGAGGATCACATGCTGTACTGGGCTGCCGTATTTTTCATCATCGCTCTTCTCGCTGCATTCTTCGGCTTCGGCGGGCTCGCCGCCGGCGCTGCAGGCATGGCGAAGATCTTGTTCTTCGTGTTCCTGGTGCTGGCGATCGTTTCGCTGATCTTCGGTCGCCGAGTGCCTACTTGAACGAGGCCCCGATGAGAGCGAATCACGTGCCGCGTGCGCTCCTAGTGAGCATCTGCGTGGCGGCGTGGATCACCGCGTGTGGCGCAGACGATGCCGTGGATCGAGCCGTGGACTGCGACTCGATCTGCGGCCGCTACGCCGACTGTTTCGACGACTCGTACGACACCGCGGAGTGCGAGCAAAGCTGTCGCGACAGAGCCGCGGAGGACGAGGACTTCGACGACAAGGTCGATGCGTGCGAGAGCTGCATCGACGATGAGTCGTGCACGTCCGGCGCGTTCGAGTGCGCCGACGAATGCCTCGGAGTCGTGCCGTAGCGCGAACGCAAGGTGCGTCGCCCCCCGAGCTCAGGCCTCGAGGCGCTTGTGACGCACCTTGTTCTTCGCCTTGAGCTTGGCGCGGTAGCGCGAGGTCTTGCTGCGGTTGGTTTTGCGCGGTGATTTGGTGCGGGCCAGGTACATGGCGCGCCGGATCTAAGCCAAGCCCGCCCGCGACGCAAATCCTGGCCGCAAATTCACGGCGATCAGCCGGTTAGCCGCGGACTTGGCCCGTGAGCAGCCGCTCGATCAGCCGCGAGGAGTAGCTGCCGAGCTCCCGGAACACCACGCCCATGCCGGGCGGGTCGGTCTCCACGCGCACCACTTCGCCGAGGCCCTCGATCACCTCGAGCTCGTCGAGCACCACCGTGAATCGGAGGTTGACCTCCGAGCCCACGGGCAGCGGCGTCTCGCTCTTGATGAAGACGCCCGACCGCGAGACGTTCGTCACGTACTCGGTCACGAACTGATCGAAGGACTCGAAGTCCTTGTTGATCGTGACGCGCTGGTTCTTGCGGCCGGAGTCCATGGCTCGCGGGCTATTTGCCCTGCAGATCGAACTGCTCGATGTGGTACTCGCGGCGCGGGTTGAATTCGATGCGGCGCATGTAGCGGCGCTCGGCGTCCGTGACGGCTTCCTTCTCTTCGCCAGTCATCAGGTCGACGACGGCGGGGTGTGCGTTCACGACCACGGAGTAACCCGGCAAGCCGTGCCGCTCGCGCCGGATCTGCCGCAGAATTTCGTAAGCGATCGTGGTGCGCGATTGGATCTGCCCGGTCCCGTCACAGTAGAAACAGGTCTCGTGCATGGTGCGCGCCAGGCTCTCGCGAGTGCGCTTGCGCGTCATCTCGATCAGGCCCAGCTCGCTGATGCGGTTGATCGTGGTCTTGGCCTTGTCCTTGGCCAGACGTTGCTCGAGCGCGCGCCAGACTTTTTCGCGATTGCCCGGCGCGTCCATGTCGATCAAGTCCAGGATCACCAGGCCGCCGATGTTGCGGAACCGGAGCTGGTAGGCGATCTCGTCCACCGCCTCCAGGTTGGTCTTGAGCGCCGTCTCTTCGAGATCTTTGCTGCCCTTGCCCACGAAGCGGCCGGTGTTCACGTCGATGGCCGTCAGGGCTTCGGCCTGATCGATGATCAGGTAGCCGCCGCTCGGCAGCGGCACCTTGCGGCTCAAGGCACGGGAGATCTCGTCCTCGATCCCGTAGGCGTCGAAGATCGGCTCGTCGCCCGCGTAGTAGTGGACGTCCTTGACCCGTTCGGGCAGGAACATCTCGACGAAGCGGACCAGCCGCGCATACTCGGCCTTGTCGTCGATGACGATGCTCTCGATCTCGTCGGTGAACAGATCGCGAGCCGTCTTCAGGACCAGGTCGAGCTCGCTGTAGAGCATGCACGGGGCTTTGCCGCCCTCGCGCTTGCGCAGCACGTCCTCCCACAGCCGGACCAGGTAGCCGATGTCCGACTTCAAGTTCTTCTTGGTCAGCCCCTCGGCGACCGTGCGCACGATGATGCCGCCGGAAGCAGGCTTCAACGCGTCCACGACCTCGCGCAGCCGCGAGCGCTCGCGCGCCGAGCCGATGCGCTTCGAAACGCCGACGTGCTCGACCGTGGGCAGGTACACGACGTAGCGGCCCGCGAGTGAAACGTGGCTCGTGACGCGCGCGCCCTTCGTGCCGATCGGCTCCTTCGAGATCTGGACGATCACTTCGTCGCCTTCTTTGACGACCTCGGTGATCGGCACCGAGCGCGAGACCCGCGGGATCCCGCCCTTGGCGCTGCGGCTCTGTCCGCGCCCGCCATCGCGCCCGCGCCCTCCGCGATCGCGATCCCGGCCCCGACCGCCGCGCTCGTCG
>JALYWZ010000607.1 GCA_030852505.1 Myxococcota bacterium
CCCGCGCCGTCTCCTCGCGGTCACGCTCGTCGGCGCGGCGCACGTGGGCGTTCACGACCAGCGCCGCGCCGATCGCCAGGAACACCACGGGCATCGTCACCGCCGCCAGCATCCGCCGCGAGAGCCGCTGCTCGATGCGCCCCTCGTGCTCGGCCTCTTCCACGACCTCCCGCATGATCTCGTGCGGCGCGAGCTCCAGCGCCCCGAGGAACGCCGCGCGCACGAGCACGTACAGCGGCAGCGAGGTGACGGAGATGATCACGAGCCCGAGCAGGCACAGCGTGATGCCCGTGGTCAGATCCAGCAGCGGCGGCCGGAGGATCGTGGTCGAAACCACGATGCCGACGATCGACGGCGCGAGCCAGAACGTCAGCGTGCGCTGCGGCTCGCTCGACAGCTCGCGCAGCTGGTGCGGCTCGATAGCCGCGGAGCCCACGGCCAGTGAGCGCAGCAGGTAGCGGTAAGGGATGAACCGAAACACCACGTACAGGCAGCCGATAACGCTGCCCGCGATCATGCCGATCGCGAGCGTGGCCGCGCCCTGGATCGCGATCGGTCCGCTCAGCAGCAACAAATGCGGCGCGAGCACGCCGACCACCGCGGCCGCGCCCAGCGAGAAGCCGAGCTCGATGCCGATCACGCGCGGGCGCAGCCGGGTGGCGGCGGCGCTCATAGGCCGTCTCCGAGGTCCGACTCCGAAATCGCCGGCAGGCGCACGGAGTCCATGGGCCGGCTCGCTGGCGGCGGCGGCTGCGACGGCAGCACCACCCGGAACATCGAGCCCTTGCCGAGCTGGCTCTGCAGATCGATGAAGCCGCGGTGCATTTGCACGAGGCGCCGCGTGATCGCCAGGCCGAGGCCCGTCCCGACGCGCCGTCGCCGTGCGTCGCGCGACTGCCAGTACTCCTGGAAGATCGCCTCGTGCTCGCTGGGCGCGATACCGGGGCCCGTGTCGATCACGGAGATGGATGCGCCGCCGTCGCGCGGATCCACGCGCACGTGGACGCTGCCCTTGTCCGTGAACTTGACGGCGTTGCCCACCAGGTTGCCGATGATCTGCCGCACGCGGCGCGGGTCGGCGAAGGCCGTGGCGCTGCCGCCCGCGAGGTGGATGTCCAGCGACTTCGAGCTCGCCGTGACCTCCGCCTCGCGCACGACCTCGACCGCGATCGGGTACACGTCCACGGTGCGGCAATCGAGGCGCAGCTCTCCCGACTCGAGCGCCGACAGATCGAGGATGTCGTCGATCAGCGCGCGCAGGTGGCCGCCGCTATTTCTGACCTGGTCCAGGTTCTCGCGCGCGTCCTCGGTGAGCGGGCCGTCCACCTCGCTCAGCAACACGTCGGCGAAGCCCAGGATCGCGTTCAACGGGGTGCGCAGCTCGTGGCTCAACGCCGCGAGGAATGCACTGCGATCGCGGTCGTAGGCGAGCGCGCCCATCAAGTCGTGCCGGTAGGCGTTCTCCGCCGCCATGAAGCGGTCGACCAACACGTTGAAGGCGCTGGTCAAAACGCCGATCTGGTCCACCGAACGCACGGGGATGTGTTTGCCCGCGGGGTCGGCGCCCTCGGCCGCGACCTCGACGATCCGGTTCATCACGAAGCGCACGTCGGACTTCACGTCGCGCGCCAGCGCCAGCGCCACCAGCGCCGCGGCGCTCACGAGCAAGGCCGCGAGCGCGGCCACGGAGGCCACCAAGGAGCCGGTCGCGAACGGAGTCTCGGGGGCCAGAACCAGCGCGATCAGGCTCAGGTTCTGGTTGGGCGGGGCGAGCGGCGTGGCCGTGAAGCGCGCCGGACCGAGCTCGGTGCGGGCCTCGCCCTCCACGCGCACCAACAGGTCTACCAGGTCTTTCTGTTGCGGCGCCCCGGACGACACGTCGGCGACGATCGCGCCGTCTTGTTGGACCAAGAGCAGCTCCGCGCCAGAGCGATCGGCGGCGCGTTCCACGAGCGGCTGGCGATCCTCCTCCGGCGTCGCGCTCAGGCGCGCGGCGAGCGTCTCGGAGAGCACACGGCTCCTGAGCTGGGCGGAGGCGTCGCTCTGGGCGCGCAGGTGCGCGGTGCCGAGCCACGCGATCGAGGCTGCCGTGGCGGTGCCCACCAGCACCACCACCGCGGGCGCGAGCACCAGAAACGGGAGCTTGATGCGACGTTTCAAGACCGAAGCGCCCGGTTCAGCGCTCGTCCGTGGCCAGGCGCGCGAACAGAGCGTGGTCGAGCCAGCGCGAGCCGACCAGCTCGGCCTGGCGTGCGATGCCCTCGAAATGGAAGCCCAGCCGCTGGATCACCCGCAGGCTCGGCAGGTTGTCGGTCGCCGCCGCGCAGCGGATCCGGTGCAGGCCGACGCGCGTGAAGCCGAAATGCAGCAAGCCGTTGGCGGCTTCCGTCATCAGCCCGCGCCCGACCGCGTCACGGCGCAGCCAGTAGCCGAGCTCGCACGAGCGGTGCAGGTGCACGCAAGCGTCGAGCCCGACCACGCCCAGCAGGCCCTTGTTGGTCTTGTCGCGGATCGCGAAGCGCAGCGCGCGCCCGGCGTCCCAATCCACGGCGCAGGCCTCGGCGTAGCGCAGGCTCGCCTCGGGGGTGTTGTTGTACGGGACCCACGGCAGCCAGCGCTCGAGGTGCCAGCGCGAGCCGTCGACCGCTTCCCACAACTCCTGGCCGTCGGGAGCGTCGATCGGCACGAGCAACAGCCGCGAGGTCTCGACCGGCGAGCGGCGCAGCCCCGTGCGCAGCGGGATCACGAGAGGCTGGGTCGCGGGAACGGAGGCGGGGGCGCTCGGCATTCTCGTCAACGGCACTCGGCTCGTAAGGTAAAGGCCTCGAGGTGGGCGGACTCGAAGTCGCGGAAAGCGATATACCACTGCCCGGGGCGCTCTCCTCGGCTCAGATCCGGGTTCGGCTGAAAGCCGCTGACCTTGCTGAGCGTGCTCGGCTTGCCGATGCCGTCCCGCGACATCGGCGCGAGCCGGAGCCGAGAATCCTCGAACCAGGCCACGACGGCCGAGTGGTCGTCCTTGGAGACGCTGGGGCGCGAGCCCTTGCGCGAGAACGCGCGGTGCCAAAGCGGGCCTTTCTCGCGATCCACGTAGGCGGCGACGGCGCCGGCCTTCTCCTCTTCCCAGGCGATGAAGCAGCCCTGGTTGGTGCAGCTGATGTGCGGCTCGGCTTTCTTGCCGCTCGGCACGCTGACGGGGCGCAAGACGCCGAGGTACTCGTCGTCGGGCTCCTTCTTCTCGCCTCTCTTGGACTTGCGACGCTTTGCAGGCAAGCCCTCTGCGAGCAGGGGATCGTCGAGCGCCACGCTCTGCATCATGATTTGCACGCGCTTCGGTGCGAGCGCCTTGGCGAACACGATCTGCAGCGCGCCGTGGGCCACGACCGCGTCCGGCGTGCGCGCCTCCGAGCTCCCGTTCCGCGGCTGGAGCAAGCGCGTCAAGCGCACCGCCTCACCGCGCGGCTCGAGCTCGGGCCCGAGCCGGCGCGCGACGATGTCGGCGCCGGCGTTCTCGAAGTCCTCTTCCCAGACCGCCCACAGGTCACCGTTCGGCGCCGCAGTCAGCGTCGGATAGCCTGCTTTGCGCGCCGACGAGAGCTTGCGCGGCGGGCTTTGAATTTTGCCTTCGGAGTCGAGCAGCCGCACGTAGACGCCGGGATCTTTCCCGGTTTCGTCCCAAAATACCAGCACCAGGCGGTTGCCCACGCCGAGCAGCTGCGGCTGGCGCACGTTGTGAGCTTCGGGCGTGACCGCGATCGGCAGCGACTTGCGCCGCATCGAGCCGTCGAGCAGCACCGTGAAGGCTTGCCGCTCGCGCGGATCGAGGTGGTTGTCCACCCAGGACACCACCATGCCGCGCTCGGTGCGCGCGATCGTCGGTCGCGACGCGGGCGCTTCGAGCTGGAAGGGCCTTGGCCGGCCGAGACCCGTGACGCGGCAGGCTCCGCCGCCTTCTTCCACAGCGACCGCGG
>JALYWZ010000608.1 GCA_030852505.1 Myxococcota bacterium
GCCCAGCACCGACACCACCAAGAAGCTACCGATGAGCGGCGTTCAAGCCGTGATCTACGGCGCAGCCTGGTGCAAGCCCTGCCACGACGCCGAGCGCTACCTCAAGCAGCGCGGCGTGAACGTCGTGAAGAAGGACATCGAGGAGAACGAAGCGGCCGCGGCGGAAATGCGCCGCAAGCTCGAGCGCGCCGGCCTCGGCGGCGCATCGATCCCGGTCATCGACATCATGGGCCGAGTGATGCAGGGCTTCTCCACCGCGGCTCTGGATCGCGCAATCGAGGCGGCGCGGAACGCGAAGGCGCTGTAGCGTGGAGCTTCGGCGCCTAACGGCGCCTCGCTGGATTTTGCTTGGGGGATCGGTGCCTGCTGCGCCTCGCGATCCTTCTTGATCAAGACCAGACCGCGCCGGCCTCGCCGGATTTTGTTTCTGGAGTGCGCCGCACGCGCTGATCGAGATCTGTCTTGCTAGGCGGGTGAGGTCTCACCGACGTCATTGACGATCCAACGTCACTTCCCGAAATGCGACTGGGTGCGATCGGTGATCCCTGATCCCGTGCAACTTACTGCTGATGGCTGACGGCCTACTCCAGCTTGCCCTCGACCCACGACACGTCGCCGGCGTCATTGGTCAGAGCGCCGTTGAACTCGTCGCCGCTGGGCGAGAAGCTCCCTTGGAGCTGATAGGCGATGGCGCCGCTCGCGGTCGGCTCGGTCCAGCGCAGGCGGATGCGCGGGTCGGCCACGGCGCCGCTGAGCTCGGCGTCGGCGCACTCCCAGTCCGCACTGCAGAGCTGCCCGGAAATCAGCGCGCCGTCCTGCTCGAGCTCGAGGTAGCGCGTGACGTCGGCGCTGCCGGCCACCACCTTGGTGGTGGTCACGACCCAGCGCCCGTCGATGGGCCCTTTCAGGAGCGGGACGTAGCTCGGCTCCCAGCTCAAGTTGGTGGAGATCCCGAGCGGCGAGGTTTCCAGAGTCTTCGCGGCGATGTCGACCAGCGTGGTGCTCAGGTTCAGGCGCCCGGCGACCGGATCGAACTCGCGCAAGCTGCCCTCGATCAGGATCTCGGCGGGGGTGCCGCCGAAGAAGGCACGCCGCGATTGAGAGCAATCGCCGCCCGGACAGCGCGAGATCAGCGCCGTCACGCGGCCGGCCTCGGGATCGAGCAGCTCTAAGGTCGCGGGCTGCTCGGCCGTGACCGCGAGCTCGACGTCGAGATCGAGCCACCACAGATCGCTGCCCGAGCTCGCACAACCCTCGAGGTAGAGACGTTCGGCCTGCTCGAGGCTCACGAACAGCTGCATCCCCGAGGGCGGCGCGGTTCCGACGAAGCCGTCGTACTCGATCTCGGTCGTGCCCGTGGTCGGGATCGAGTCGCTGCCGATGGCACAGTAATACTCGGTCGTCGCCGGATCCCCTTCGCAACCCGCGACGAACGGCGCGGCGAGCAGCAAACCGACCAACCCCAGAGAATGGACCCGAGAGCTCGAGCGACTCATGCCTGCCTGCGCGTACGATCGTTCAGCGCCTGGCGCCACGCCTCGAGCCGCTCGCGGCCGGCCTTCGGCCAGGCGAAGCGCGACAGCCGCGCCAGCAGGTGCGGCGTGTGATCCCCGGCGCGGGTCCTGGTGCCGAACACGGATTCGGCGGCTTCGATGCTGGACATCGCCGCTTCGAGCCCGCCGCGCTCGGCCTCGAGCCAGGCACGCGTGAGGAGCAAGTGCTGGCGGGGCTCCGCCTCTTCGGTGGAGACCTGCTGGGTTTCGTCGAACAGCTTCTGGGCGAGCACCAGGTCGCCCCGCGCGAGCCGCACCTGGCAGAGCAAGAGCTTCGTCTCCACCACGCCCCACGGATCGCCGAGCTCCGCGAACACCTTGCGGGCCCGCTCGCCGTGCGTCTCGGCCATGTCGAGCTCGTCGGTGTCGATGCCGATCATCGCCAACAGCCGGTCGCAGGCGGCTTCACCGCGCGGCGTGCGCAGCGTGCCGAACACGGTGCGCGCCTCGGAGGCGCCGCGCTCGGCGCTGAAGTAGTTGTTCAGCCGGTGCTCGACGTGCGCGATCGCCGCGTCGGCCTGGGCCGTGCCGAGACGGTAGCCGGCGCGCTCGAACTCGGCGCGGGCTTCCTGCGCGAGCCTTCGTGAGCGCTCCGTCGCGCCCTCCGAGTGATCGATCCAGCTGAGGAGCAGCAAGCATTGCCCGCGCCCGAGCGGCTGATCGAGCGCCGCGAAGCTCTGCTCGCCGCGCTCGATCGTCTCGCGAGCTTCCTCGTAGCTGCCGAGCGAATACTGGATTTCGCCGGCCACGGCCTGGCACTGCGCGAGCCCCTGCACGTTGCCGAGCTCTGCGAACGTGACGAGCGCGCGCTGAACGAGCTCGAGGCCCTCGCCGCTCGCGCCGAGCTCGCTCGCGATGTGGCCGAGCAGACGCTGGCAGTGCGCGATGTTCTCGCGATCACCGAGCTCTTCGAAGCGCGAGCGGGCGAGCTCCGCGTAGGTGTTGGCCTCGCTGGTGCGCCCGACGTTGCGCAGAGCCTCCGCTTGCCAGCGGTTCTTGAACGCCAGCGTGCGCCCCGAGAGCCGCCCCTTGAACAGCTCGAGATCGGCGAGCGTCGCGACCGGCTCGCGCGCGCCGTTCCAGCTGGCCTGAAGGAACTCGAAGAACAGATGCGCCGCAGAGTCCGCGTCGCCGGCCTGGATCAGGTTCACGACGCGCTGGCGCACGATGCGCCGCGTGTTGGCGAGCGGGTGCTGGGTGAGCGCCGCAGCGGCCGCGCGGTAGATGCGCTCGCGGTCGGGCCGCGTCTCGAGCCGCAACAAGAGGTGCTCTTGCAAGAGCTCGTGCGGCCACGACAGCCGGCCCGGGCCGCGCGGGATCAGGATTTCCGCGTTCTGCAGGCTCAGGATCGCGGCGTCCGCGGGCTGGCCGAGCGTCGTCAACAGCGCGTGCAGCACGGTGCGGCGGATGTCGCCGCCGAGCGTCGCGGCAGCATAAGCCGACAGCCGGTGCGGATCGGGCACCGCCGTGAGCCGCGTGTCCCAGAGCTCCGCCGTGGTCTCGGGGCGCACCGCCAGCACTTCCTGGGGCACGCGGTACATGCCGTCGCGGAACTCGAGGCTGCCGCCGAGCGCCCAGGCGTGGAGCTGCTGCAGCGCGAACAGCGGGTTGCCGCGGCTGCGGCGCGCCGCCTCCTGTACCGCCTCGTCGTCGAGCGGCAGCGAGGCGCGGATCAGCTCGATCGTCGTTTCGGGCGGCAGCGGATCGATCTGGATCACGCTGCCGGACATCGCGTCGCGCAGCTGGCGCAGCTGCTCGGCCGCGGGCGTACCGAGCGCGACGTCCTCCGAGCGGACCGTCGCGACCATCACGATCGGCTGATCGGGCTCCTCGTCGAGGATACGCCGCAAGCCTTCGTAGGTGGTGGGGGCTGCGTTGTGCAGATCGTCGAGCCAGAACAAGAGCGGCCGCCCATTGGCGATCTTGCGCAACGTGTAGCGGATCACCATCCGCCGCGTATCCAGCGTGTCGAGCGTGAAGCGGATACCCGAAGGACCCGCGGGCTGCTCGTTGCCGGCCTGCATCGGGCGGAACCACTCCGCGGTACCGGCGACCCAGGCGCGCCCGTTCTTGTCGTCGCGCCGCACCTTCCAGCGATCGAGCAGCGAGCGCTCGATCACGTTCCGGTCCACGCGCTCGAAATTATAGTGGTGGATCGCCGCGCCCAGCATGCCGTCGAGCGAGCTGCGGATCTTCCGGTAGCGCGAGCGCAGCGGCACCATCAGACCCTCTTCGTGCATCGTCTCGCACAGCCACTCCGCGATGCGGCTCTTGCCACATCCGGCGGGGCCGACGAGCAACACCAGCCGGTGCGGCGCGCCCCTGCCCTCGATCGTCTCTTCGCACACCGCGCGCAAGCGCGCGCGCACGTCGTTGCGACCGACGAGCGGGCTCGGCCGGATGCTGAGCAGCCC
>JALYWZ010000103.1 GCA_030852505.1 Myxococcota bacterium
CCGTCGAGACACCGCGAGCTTCCTGCGAGCGCTACTGAACCAGGTCGAGGCGATCTCGGCGGCGATGCAGGCGATCCGCGAGGTGAACCCGAACGCGCGCTTGATCCAGACCGAGGATGCGGGCTTTACCCGGTCGACGCCCGAGCTCTCGCACCAGGCCCGCTACGAAAACCAACGCCGCTGGCTGAGCTTCGATCTGCTGTTCGGACGGGTCGACGACGTACACCCGCTGCGCGAGCACCTGGAGCAGCACGGGATCGAGCTCGAGCGGCTGCTCTTGCTCGAGGCGCTGCCGTGCCCCCCGGCCGTGGTCGGGCTGAACTACTATCTGACGAGCGATCGCTTTCTCGACCAGCGTTTGAATCATTATCCGCCGTCGGTCTGGGGCAGCAACGGCCGAGAGCGCTACGCGGACGTCGAGGCCGTGCGCGTGCTCGGCGAAGGGGCGCGCTCGCACGCTCAGGTACTGACCGAAGCCTGGAAGCGCTACGGGGCGCCCGTGGCGCTGACCGAGGTTCACCTCGGTTGCGCGCGCGAGCAGCAACTTCGCTGGTTTCGCCGGGCCTGGCAGGACGCGGAGGCCGCGAGGCGCGCGGGCGCCGACGTGAAGGCGGTCACGCTCTGGTCGCTGTACGGGTCGTTCGATTGGTCGAACCTCGTGACGCGGGAGACCGGCCATTACGAACCGGGAGCCTACGACGTGCGCGCCGAACGCCCTCGTGAAACCGCGCTGCTCGGCCTGGCTTCACAGCTCGCCCGCGGGCTCCCGGACGAGCAAAAGCTCGCTCGTGCGCCGGGCTGGTGGGAGACGCCGTCGCGCTGGGTTCACTTTCCGAACGGCGGCCGGCGCCCCGATCGCAGCCGTTGCGAGCGCGACTCCTCGCCGCTGTTGGTGCTCGGAACGGGTCCCCTGTCGCGCAGCGTGCTTCGTGTCTGCAAGGAGCGCGGCATGCCGGTGCTCACGCACGGGACGCAGCTCACGTCCGATTCACTCTCGCGGGTGCTCGGGGAGCGGCCCTGGGCGATTGTGCTGGCCGTATCGCGGTTGGGCTTTCGGCGCGCCAAGGCGCTGCTGGCTCCGCTGTCCGGGCTCCTGGAGCGCCTGCCGGTGCTGGCCTTTTCGTCGGACCTCGTCTTCGACGGCAGCTCGGGACCCTATGTCGAGTCCGATCCGGCGGCGCAGACGAAGCAAGGCCGCGGCTGGCTCGAGTGGGAAGCAGCGCTTTCTCACGCCGCACCGCACGCGCTGGTGGTTCGCACCGGGCCGCTCCTGGATCCGGGGACGGACGACGACCCCTTGAACCGGGCGCTGACGCGGCTGGAGCAGGGCCTCTCCGTGAGGCTCCCAGACCGAGAACGGATCACGCCGTCCTACGCGCCGCACCTGATCGAAACCGCCCTCGACCTTTTGGTGGACGGCCATCGGCAGCTCTGGCACCTCGCATCCCCGTCTGCGTGCTCTCCCCTGGAGCTGATCCACGCGATCGCGGAGCGCGCCACGGTCGGGACGCGCACGCTTTCCGCCGGCGCGCCGTCGATCGAGGGCATCGCCCGTGGTGGCGGCGGATCGCGAGCGCTTTCGAGCCTGAGAGGCATGCCCATGCCGGACCTGCACCGAGTCATCGCCGAATACGCGGCTTTATTCCTCGGGCGCCGCAGCGGCTTCGGGCGGACCGGATAGAGGACCATGAACGAGCCCAATGATTTGGTTTGCTTTTCCCATCTGCGCTGGAACTTCGTTTTTCAGCGCCCCAACCACTTGATGGAACGCTGCTCGCGCGAGCGCCGCGTGTTCTTCGTGGAGGAGCCGGTGTTCGACGCGGAGCAGCTCGGTATCAGCGTCGATCACATCGAAGACCTGTTCGTGGTCGTGCCGCGGCTCCCGCGCGATACGGCGGCGAAAGACGTGCCTTCGCTGCTCGCGGAGTGCTACGCGCAGCTGTTCCGGCAATTCGAGATAAAGGACCCGATCGCCTGGTACTACACGCCGATGTCGCTGCTCGCGACCCGAGACTTTCAGTTCTCGATGGTCGTTTACGACTGCATGGATCAGCTGTCCGCGTTCTACGGAGCCCCGCCGGAGCTCGTGTCGCTGGAGCGCGAGCTGCTCTCGATCGCGCGGCTGGTGTTCACGGGCGGGCAGAGCCTCTACGAGGAAAAGCGCTATCAGCACCCGAACGTGCACGCCTTCCCGAGCAGCGTGGACGCCGCCCACTTCGGCCGCGCCCGGAAGGCTTTGCCGGAGCCCGCTGATCAGGGGCATATTCCCCACCCGCGCTTGGGCTTTTACGGCGTGATCGACGAGCGGATGGACCTCGACTTGCTCGCGTACGTGGCGCGAGAGCGGCCGAGCTGGCAGGTCGTGCTGCTCGGGCCGGTGGTCAAGATCGACCCCGGCGTTCTGCCCCGAGCTCCGAACCTACACTACCTCGGCATGAAGGAGTACCGTGAGCTCCCCGACTACCTGTCGGGCTGGGACGTGGCCATCATGCCGTTTGCCGAAAACGAAGCGACGCGCTTCATCAGTCCGACCAAGACGCTCGAGTACTTGGCCGGCGGGCGCCCCGTCGTGTCGACGCCGATCCGCGACGTCGTTCATCCGTACGCCGACGAAGGGCTGGTTCGCTGCGCGCGCCGCGAAGGCTTCGTCGAGGCGGTCGAGGTCGCGCTGGCCGAAGGTTTCGCTCCGATACAGGCGCGCGTGGACGAGCTCCTGGCCAGAACGTCCTGGGACCGCACCTGGTCCGACATGTCCCAGCTTTTGAGCCAGTATCTGCCGGCGCGCTCCGAACCGGTCAAAGCCGCGGGATAGGTCGAGCGCACAGCCTCATGAGCGAATCGGAGTTGGTTTCCTCGGACGTCCTCCGCGCTCGCTCGCGGGATCTCGAGGCGTTATCGGTACCCGGGAACCTGTTCACGTTGAACGAGGGGATGATGCGCTGCTCGGCCTGCGCGCACCGCTGCGTGCTGGACGAGGGCTCCGGTGGAGCTTGCAAGATCCGGATCCGTCGCGGCGACGAGCTCCGCGTCCCGTTCGGCTACGTTGCCCGGCGCTACGTGCGGCCGGTCGAGACCAATACGCTGTATCACGTGCGCCCGGGTGCCTCGGCGCTCACCTTCGGGATGTACGGCTGCGATCTGCGCTGCCCCTATTGCCACAACTTCAAGGTGTCCCAGGCCCTGCGCGATCCGGTCGCGGGCGGTCCGGTGCAGGTCGTGACCGCCGAGGCACTGGTGGACGACGCCGTGCGAGCCGGGTGCGGGGTGGTCTGCGCCGCATACAACGAACCCATGCTCACCGCCGAGTGGGCACACGCGGTGTTTTCCAGAGCTCGCGCTCGCGGTCTGGTCACGGCTCTGGTCACGGACGGTCACTCGACACCCGAAGCGGTCGAATTCATGCGGCCCGTGACCGACGTTTTCCGCGTCGACCTGAAGGGCTTCAACGAAGCGCAGTACCGCAGCCTGGGCGGGCGACTCCAGCCCGTCATGGACTCGATTGCCCTCGCCAAACAGCTCGGCTACTGGGTGGAGGTCGTGACGTTGGTGGTTCCCGGATTCAACGACGATGCCCGCGGGCTGCGCTTTCTGGGCGACGCGATCCGCGCGGTGGATCCGGCCATTCCCTGGCACCTCAACGCATTTCAGCCGCGTTACCGCATGGCGGATCGGCCCGCGATGGGCAGCGGCGCGCTGTTCCAGTACGCGAGCAGCGCCTACGCGCGCGGCCTGTCGTTCGTGTACGTGGGGAATGTCACGAGCGATACGTTCAGCACCACGCGCTGTCCCGCGTGCCACACCTCCGTCGTCGAACGTCACGACTGGCAGGCCGTGAAGGTCACGGTCGCGGACGGTGCCTGCCCGACCTGCGGCTTTCGACTCCCGGGGGTCTGGTAGTCCGATGTTGCGGAGGGGCGGGAAAAAGCTGGACGCGTGGCGTGTCGCCTGCGCGGGCCTTGGCTCGTGCATCGCGCTCACTGCGACTCCGGCTCGCGCGCAAGAGGGGGAGGGTGAGGCCCCGCCGATCGAGGTCCACGGCTTTGCGAGCCAGGGCTTCATCCTGACTTTGAAGAACGACTATCTCGCCGAAGACAGCACCGAGGGCAGCTTCGAGTTCGCCGAGGTCGGCTTCAATTTCACGAAGGAGCTAACGGAAAGGCTGTCGACCGGCGGCCAGCTGTTCGCTCAAGACCTGGGACCCACCGGCAACTTCAAGCCGCAGATCGACTGGTTTTACCTGGACTTTCGCGCCGAAGATTGGCTGGGCATCCGCGCCGGGCGCGTGAAGATCCCGTACGGGCTTTACAACGAGATCCAGGACGTGGACTCGGCGCGTGTGCCTGTGTTGCTGCCGCAGTCCGTGTACCCGTTGCAAGCGCGCGACCTGTTTTTCTCCGTGACGGGCGGCGAGATCTACGGCTTCCTGCGGATGGGAGGGTTCGGTGCGCTCGACTACCATCTCTACGGCGGCACCTTCTTCCTCGATGCAGACGAGCTGACACCGCCAGGCGCCGGCTTCGAGCTCGCCATGCACGTGCGCTACGTGACGGGAGGGCGGCTGTTCTGGGAGACGCCGCTCGAGGGGCTGCGCGTGGGCGGCAGCTACGAGCGAGTGGGGCTCGACACCACGGCGCTGATACCCGGGCTCACGCCGCCCCTCGAGCTCGACAGTCGCTCCGCGCTGTACGTTCTGTCCGCGGAATACCTGGCCGGCGACCTCTCGCTGTCGGCGGAGTACGGGCGCGCCAACACGCGACAAACCAGCAACTATCCCGAGCAGCAGCCAACGATCGACGCCACCGACGAGCGCGCCTACGTGATGGTCTCGCAACGCGTGGCCAGCTGGTTCCAGCCCGGCGCCTACGCGTCGCTGTTCTTCCCGGACGTCGAAAATCGCGAGGGGCGCGCGCAGCGCCAGCTGGACGTCGCGCTCACCTTGCGCTTCGACGTCAACCCATTCTGGCTGGTCAAGGCCGAGGGGCACTTCCTGTACGGAACCGCCGGGCTCAAGAAAGGCCTGAGCGTCAACCCTCCGGACATTACCCAGGCGGCCGAGTATTGGGGCGCCTATTTCTTGAAGACCACGGCGCACTTCTAGGCAGCGATGAAGCGGCTTTTCCTCGTGCTCCTGATTTTCGCGCTGTGCCTGAGCGCCGGCGCGTGGGTGTCCGCGGACGAGGCGCCGGCCTACCGCGTCGTGGTGCATCCGAACAATCCGGTGACCAGCGTGTCGCGCACTTTTCTTCAGGATGCGTTTCTGAAGCGCATCAAGCGCTGGCCGAACGACGAGCTGTTGCGCCCCGTCGATCTCGAGCCGCGCTCCGACGTCCGAAAGAGCTTCAGCAAGCAGGTGCTCGGACGCAGCGTGCCGGCAGTTCGCGCCTACTGGCAACAGCGGATCTTCTCCGGCCGCGACGTACCTCCGCCCGAGCTTGCCAGTGATCAAGAGGTGATTTCCTACGTGCTGCGCTACGCGGGTGGGGTCGGCTACGTGTCCGCGGGCGCCGACCTCAAGGGCGCCAAAGTGGTCGTCGTGCGCGACTGAGCTCGCCCGTCGAAAAAGATTCGAGCGCAAGGAACGAAGCGCGCGCGAAGGTGGCGTTCTCTATGAGTACCGGCATGAAGGTACTCGAACACAAGGTCGCGATCGTCACTGGCGCAAGCTCCGGCATCGGCCGAGCCAGCGCGCTGCTCTTTGCCCGGGAGGGGGCCGCCGTCGTGCTCGGTGCGCGCCGGCGGGAACCGCTCGAAGCCGTCGCGCGGGCGATCACGGACGCGGGTGGACGCGCGGTCGCCGTGAGCGGCGACGTGAGCGATGAACGCTACGCCGAACGCCTGGTAGAAGCCTCGATCGAGCACTTCGGCGGGCTCGATCTGGCCCTCAACAACGCGGGCACGCTCGGCCCGATGGGCGAGACCCCGAGCGTCTCGGCCGCCGACTGGGAGGACGCCCTGCGGGTCAACCTCTCGAGCGCGTTCTTTGCGGCGAAGTATCAGCTCCCCGCCATGCTGCGGCGCGGCGGGGGCTCGCTGATCTTCACCGGCACCTTCGTCGGTCACACCGCCGCCTTCTCCGGCATGGCGAGCTACGCCGCGAGCAAGGCGGGTTTGATCGGCCTGACCCAGGCGCTGGCGGTGGAGTTCGGCGCCCGAAGGATCCGCGTCAATGCGCTCTTGCCGGGAGGCACCGACACTCCGATGGGCGCGGCCGTCGCCAGTACGGAGGAGGCTCTCGCGTACGTGCGTGGCCTGCACGCGCTGAAGCGCATCGCCTCGCCCGATGAAATCGCGAAGTCCGCGCTTTACCTGGCTTCGGACGCCGCGAGCTTCACCACCGGTACGGCGCTGCTCGTGGACGGCGGGGTCTCGATCGCGCGTGGCTAACGCGCGGCGCCCCGGCTCTTCACGAGCAACCGGCTCAACAGCTCCGTCTGGCTGCGCACGTTCAGCTTCCTGAAGATCGATTTCAGGTGGTTTCTGACCGTGTTCGGCGAGATCCCGAGCTGTTGAGCCAGCTCGTACGTCGGCAGACCACAGGTCAGCCCCTCGACCACCTCGACCTCGCGTTGGGTGAGCTGTCGAAACTGCTCGGCGCCGAACGCCAAGGCCGTGGCCGTCCCGCGGACCGCGCTCGTGGGAGCGGCCCTCGGCAGAAATCCGCTCTCGGCGACGACCCGCAGCCCGGGGACGTTTTCCAACAGCTTGAGCGGCAGCACCGTCTCGATCAGCAGCGGCGAGGCCTCGCCCGCGTCTTCGTAGCGCGAGCCGCGGGCGAGGCGAGGGAACGCGCAGACCGGCTCGGGCTCCCCAGCAGCCGTGGCCAGCACCGTCAAGTACGCGGAGTCGTCGCCGAGCAAACACGCCTTCAACCGCGACCGGAGCTCGTCCTGAGCGTCAGCGTGGACGAGCTCCCAGACCGAGCGCCCGAGCAGGCTTTCCGGCGTTTCGTAGCCGAGGAGCTTCGCGAAGAAAGCGTTGGCGAACACCAGTCGAGCGTCACGTTGCGCAACCACCCCGACGCCGAGGTGCTCGATCAGTTCGTACATGGGCAGCCTTCGAGTCTAGGGCGCGCGAGGCTTCGCACCAAGGCCCGGCGGGGCGCGCAACTAGTACGAAAGTGCTGCCGCTTGCACGATTGTGCTCGCCGAGGATCTGGCGTGGCGCGTCCGATCGCCGTAACGACGCGCCGGCCAGCTCTCTCGGCGTTCTCCGCGACTAGAACGACTCGTCGTAATAGGAGGCGTACGAGAAGTCGATGCAGGCGCCGCCGCCGTCCGGGCTCGCGTGCGGGCAGTGCATGTCCGGATCGATCGCGGTCAGCAACGTGTGAAGCTGCCGGCACGTGACGCTGTTGCTGTTGGCGCGGTCCCAGGTGCCGTACGGAATGGACTCCAGGAACGCCACGCAGTTCTGAAACGGCACGCCAGTGAGCGGAAACCCGGGCGAGAAGTCGTCGGCGGAGTCGAAGTAGCTCGTGCAGGTGCCCTCGTTCACGACGGCGCCGGTGGTGGGCTCGACGTGCGCGACGGTCAGCGCCGTGCAGAGCTGGTTGATCGCCGCCGCGTGCACGGCCGGGTCGTTCGGCGGATCGGACGCAGCACCGAGGTTCAGGATGTTCAGATCCATCGAGATCACCCGGTTATAGCGGTTGAAGGTGAAGAACCCGACCTGCGTCAGCGTCTGCGAGGTGGCGCTGTTCGGCACGTCGGGATCGCACACCTGATCGGGAGCGCGGCAGAAGTGGATGTCGACCGCCACGGCGACCTTCTCGTCGCCCGCGATCACCGAGCGGAACTCGACGCCGTCGACGATAGAGCCCGGTGTCACGGCCAGTGCATAGAAATACTCGACGACCGCGCTGAAGTCGGGGAACTGCCCGACGGGCGTCACGCGACCTTTGACGGAGCCTTCCTGGAAGATGTGGGCGACCGACTCCGCACCCGTGAGGATCGCGATCGGCGTCGGGAACACCAGGTTCTCGTAGATCTCTCGCACGCGGTCCTCGCGCAGCTTGAGGGCGCGCGCATCCTTGGTGGCATAAGGCCTGCTCTCGGCCGAAGTAGGCGGCTTCGGCGGAGGGTGATTGGGGTGGTTGGGGTGGTTGGGGTGATGATTGCGCGTTGCCTCGACCTGCTGCCCCGTCGGCGCGTCGCTCGGCTCAGCGCTGCTGCAACTCGCGGAAAGCGCGCACACGAATAGTACAAGCCCGCATCGTCCCATGTTGCCTCCTTGGTTTTCTGGTCTCGTCAGAACTCGCCGGCCAGCGCGACACCGTTGCCGAGCGGGACCAGGCGAGTCCGGGTTTGGTTGGCTTTGGCCGTCTCGGCACCGTGCTCACTCGAGCCCGAGATCGCGAAATAGGTACCCACGATCGCCGACAGCAGCGCCGCGCCGGCGAAGCCGTCCGTCAAGCCGGCATAGAGCTTGAGCCGCGAGCGCTCGTCGTCGATCGTCCGACGATCGGCGGGATACTTCGAGAGCTCCCGATCCAGATCGTCGTCCTTCTTCTGGGTGAGGATGCCGAAGGTGACGGCGGTTCCGCCGAATACGCCCGCGGCGACGAAGCCGATCCAGGCTCCGGCCGGGATGCCACCCGAGGATTGGGTTGCGGCCGCGGAGCTGGTGGAACCCAGCGGTTTGACGCTCTGAATCGGCTCGAGCACGAGCTCCAACACGGGCCTGTCGCCGCCAGCGACGCTCAGCGCGCGGTCGATCGGTTGGTAGCCTTCACGGCGGGCAGCGATGCGGCGTACGCCCGCGCTCACCAGCACGGGCGCGCGGAGGGGTAGCGTGCCGATCACGATGCCGTCGATGCTGACCTCGACACCGGTCACGTTGCTCTTCACCGTCAGCTCGGCGACGCGATTTTTCAGCGCCTGGATCTCGCGCTCGACCTCGGCGCGCCGCTCGGCGTCGATCTCTGCGCCTCCGTCGGCCAGGTAGCGCTGGAAGAAGCGCAACGCCGAGGCGTAGTCGTGCCGTTCCAGCTCGACCTGCGCCAGGTTGTAGAGCACCCGATAGTTGGGCGCGATCTCGTAGGCGCGCGAGAACTCGGCGAACGCAGCGTCGAAGCTGCCTTCCCGGAACAGCTCGGCGCCGCGCTGGAAGCGCTCCCGCGCCTGCTGCACGGGATCCGTCGCGGCCTCGGGCGGCGGAGCCTCGGTTTGCGCGAAGCCCCGGGGGCTTGCGAGCAGCACGACGGACAGCACGAACGGAGCAAACCGGATCTTCATTGGGCGTACGGGTCCTGCTCGTCGATGGTTCGGGAGGGACGCGGCGAAGCGCCCTGTTTGAGGTCGGAGCCGGGCGCGGGCTCCTCTTTGGAGGCGGCGGGCATGGGCGGCTTGACCGCCACCGACGCAGCGCCGGGCAGGGCTGCGCGAGGCTCGACGACTTTGGCGCCCGGCGCGGCGCCCACCAGGCGTCGCTCCTTTTTCGAGCGGCTCTCGCGGGTCAGCGCGAGCTGCAGCACGAGGTCGCGATCGAAGCGCAGGCGGTGCACTTCGGTCTCGTAGCCCTCGGCCTTCACGCGCAGCTCGTGGTCGAGCGACTCCTTCCGCAGCTCGACGCGGTACGGGTTCGGCACCGCGCGGCCGTCGAGCTCGAGCTGGGCATCGGGGGGTGAAACCGAGACGTCGAGGCGCACGCTGGGGATCGCCTCGGGCGCGGGTGAGAGCGCGCCGCGAGCTACCGAGGCAGGCGGTGCGGCGGCGCTGGTGGCCTCGGGACCGCTTCGCCCAGAAATCGCGAAGGCGACCACGGCCGCTGCGACGAACACGCCGATCCCGGCGTAAAGCCCGGTGCGCTTCGGTTTCACGAAGGCGAGGTTCGACACCGATTGCTCGGCGCCGCGGATGTCCGACGCGATCGAGACGGCGCTCGGCG
>JALYWZ010000609.1 GCA_030852505.1 Myxococcota bacterium
GGAATGCGCCGATGAAAGCGCTGGCCGCAGCCAGCCCGATCGCGCCCATCCACAGCGCGCGCCGGCTGGGGCCTGGCTGCGTGACGATGCTCGGTTCGAAGACGGTCGCGGGTGGCGGTGCCGATGGCAGCGCGGGGGCCGCAAAGCCCGCTGCCGCCTCGGGCGCGAAAGACGGAAGACGCGGCGCCGACGGCAGCGAGAGCGCGGCCACGGCGTCGGGCGTACCCGACGGGGGGAGCGTCGAGACGACGCTGCCCGTGCGAGGTGGGGCGGAGACCGGCGCCACGTGCGGTCGACCGCCGGCAGCGAACAGCGGGCTCGTCGGAGGCAAGGTCGCGCGCCGCACACGCGGGGGCAGGATGTGCGCCGCGGTATCGACGTCGATCGGAGGCAAGAGCTCCTGGGCTTCGTGCGCGGGCTCCGAGCCGCGGTCCGAGGCAATGGTGATGGCGTCCGACCAGGACTCTCGGGGTCCCGGCTGCGGGCTCGTGCCCGCGCGCTCGGCCGACTCCTCGAGCGACTGCATCGCGCGCGCCAGGACCTCGGACCCCAGCTGAATGTTGTCGCTCGACTCGCGCAGCGGCTGCCATTCAGGCATGCCCTCGCGCCAGGCGATCGCGCCCTTCGTCAGCCCCAGGCGGTGCAGCGCGAGCAGCTCTTCCGGCCGCAGCTCGAGGTGCACGTGCCAGTTGGTCGGAGTCTGGGCAGGGAGCTCGAACGGTGCGAGCGACGCGCGCGGGATCGTGAGCTCGCCCTCGTTCGCACCGGCGGCCCCGTAACGAAACCCGTTCGGGTCGGCGAGACTGCTCGCTGCGTCTGCACTGGATTCAGAGTGCTCCAAGATGCCTCCACGCTTCAAAGCGACAAACGGTTAGGAACCTGCAGAACTCGGAGACGGCCCCAGCGGATGAATCCCTCCGATAGCATGCAAGGGTGACTAAGGCACCCGCTTTCCTCACATTGCCCCCCTCTCATATGCGGGGGGCGACCCCCAAATGCTCCCCTGTCGTCGAACGCGCGGCCGCTCCGCGTAGAATTCTTCGATTAGGGCGGCGGGAAACCGAAGAACGCGCCGCCCGTCGCGCGGCCACTCGAGCCGCCAGCGCCGCCGCGGCCCGCAGTGCCGCCGGAGACGCCGAAAGGCGGCGTGGAGCTGCTGCCGCCACTGCCGCCTCGGGAACCCGCTGCGCCACCAGCGCCGGCATCACCCGCGATGGTGCTGCTCAACATGGTCGTGTCGAGCACGCCGCACTCGGCGGCCGAGCACACCGAGAACGTGCAGCTGTTGCCCTGCACGCTGCCACTCGCGTTCGTCAGCTTGGTGGCGTCGAAGGCGAGCGCCACCGCACCGGCGAACTCGTAGCCGCCCTGTTCGTGGATCAAGAAGTAGTAACTCTGCAGGTGGTTCGTCGCGTCGTACACGGCACCCGAGACCTGAGCGCGAAACGTACCCTTGTCGTTGCAGGGCGCCTCGATCCCGTAGTCAGTCGAGTGCCATGCGCCGTTGTCAATCTGCTCGCGATTGAGCTCGTAGATCACGCGCACGTTCTTCTCGCAGCCAGCCATCACCAGCGCGCCCCCCTCGTCCACGCGGATCATTCCGCAGAACTTTTCGGGAGTGTAGCTCGGCACCATCGTGGGCATGGGAGGCCCCGCGACCGTGGAGGTGGGCGGCGCCACGGGCGTTCCTCCGGTAGCGGTCCCGCCTGTGGAAACGGTTCCGCCCGTCCCCGCGGGGAGAGCCGCGGTCGATCCGCCGGTCCCGGCCCCACCGGGCGTGGAAATCGGCGAGGGAGCGAGCGCGGGGTCGGGCGTGCTCACCGGGTCGGCCGAACACGAGGTCAGAGTGAGCCACAGCACCCAGGGGATGCGTCGATGCTTGTGCAAAAGTTCCTCGCCTAAGCGTGTTCTTTTCAGAAGGGCGTTGCGGTGAGCGCGCGTCAAAGATGCGTCCGTTGCTAGATGCCGCGTCCGCGCGGGCGGTATTGCAAAGTGTCGGCTCGCGGTCGCATTGGAGGGGCTCGGATTCGCGTTCGTTTCGTTGATGGCGAAGTTTTCCGTAAGCACGACGCGGGCCAGGTTGGCCGCGTGCATGCTTGTAACCCCACCCCGCGGGCTCCATTCGAAAACTCGAAAATCGCTGCCCGCTCCCGCGTTTTTACGCGCTGGATTCCAGCGGCACTTCGATATTGGAGCAACGGCTGTGCTCGCTGGTGCGTTTTGGGGCGCACCTGTGCGGCTCCGGCCGGAGACTGAGAGCGCGTTCTTCGACTCCCGCCTTTCGCAGGCCAATCGGGAGAATTCCTTAATGAAATCCAGCCCTCCGGATGTCGCGGCCATCGCCGTGGGGGGTATTCTCCACGGCGGTTCCTCGCGAGAGCCAAGCGGGGAGAGAGCATGAAACGTTGGACGCGGAGCTCCACGAAAGGGCTGCTCGACGCCGCTCGATGAAGAACGGTTGTCGATCGTGTTCGAGACGACGCTCGACGGCGCGGTGTGCTCGATCACCCCGGCGAAGCGCATCGCTTCCTCGACGCGTGATCGAAGACCTGCCGGCGAGGGTGTTCGTCAAAGACGGCGAGACGCTGCGCTTCGTGCGCTTCAACGAGACCGGCGAAGAGCTGCTCTCCGCTTCGCGCTCGGACGTGCTCGACGTCTTGTCCGTGATCCTGGAGCCGGGCATGGCCTTCCTGCAGAACCCGTCACGCCCGATTCTCTGCTACGCAAGGTGCGCGAAGTCCTGCACTGTGCGGACCTGGTCGAGCATTGAACAGACGGCGATCGTGGCGCGACGTTTTGGGCGCAGGTGCGGTGCTCTCGGCAGCGTTGCTGGTCGCGTTCCTCTCCCTGCCCGTGGCGGCGCTGGTCTTGGGCTCGCTGTCCGAGCTCGGGCACGGGCTGGTTCACCCGCTGGTGTTACCGGCGCTCGAGCTCACGCTGCTCACGACCTCGATCAGCCTGCTCGCGATCCTCGCGCTCGGCACTCCCCTCGCCTGGATTCTGGCTCGGGGGTCGGGGCGCTGGGTGCGGCTGGTCGAGACGCTGGTCGAGCTACCGGTGGTGATCCCGCCCGCGGTGGCGGGCCTCGCGCTCTTGCTGGCGTTCGGCCGGCAAGGCCTGCTGTCGGGCGTGCTCTACCCCGCCGGCGCCTCGCTCGCGTTCTCGACGCTGAGCGTGATCCTGGCCCAGAGCTTCGTGGCTGCGCCGTTCTACGTGCAGGCGGCGGTCGGCGCGTTTCGCGCGCTCGACCCCGAGCTCTTGCTGGTGGCGCGCACGCTCGGCGCCCAGCCGGTGCGCGTGTTCTTTCGGATCGCGCTGCCGCTCGCGCTGCCGGGCCTCGTCGCGGGCGCGGCGCTCAGCTGGGCGCGCGCCCTCGGAGAGTTCGGGGCCACCTTGATGTTCGCGGGAAACCTACCGGGCCGCACCACCACGCTGCCGCTCGCGATCTACACGGCGCTCGAGTCGGACCTTTCGGCCGCGCGCGCTCTCTCGGTGATCCTCGTGCTCTTCTCGTTCTCGCTCCTGCTGGTGATGCGCGTGAGCCTCGCGAACCGCTCGCGCGGCCGCGGAGATGTCCGATGACGGAGGCGCTGTCGTTCGACGTCTCCGTGAGCGTCGGTCCGCTCTCGCTGCGCGTGGGGCTCGATACGTCCGCCGGCACGGTCGCCGTGATCGGACCGAACGGCGCCGGCAAGACCAGCTTGCTGCGCGCGCTACTCGGCGTGGTTCGGCCGATTACCGGCAAGATCGCGATCGGTGACACGCTGTTGTTGGATACGGCGACCGGTGTGGACGTCCCCACCGAAGATCGGCGGCTCGGCTACCTGCCGCAAGGATACGGCTTGTTCCCGCACCTGACCGCGCTCGAGAACGTCGAGTTCGCCGTCGCCGGACGCCCCACCCGTGGCAGCTCGCGCCTGCGCCGCGACCGCGCGCGGGGCTTGCTCGCCGATCTCGACGC
>JALYWZ010000610.1 GCA_030852505.1 Myxococcota bacterium
CAGCTGATCTTCGTTCCAGCTCGGCAGGCCATGCCGCATCACGTCTTCGATCTGCGGACCGATGATCGGCCAGATCTCCGGCCAGCACTCGCGGCCTCGCTGTCCCATCGCTTCGGGATGCTTGCCCACTCCGAAGCTCGGCAGATAGGCGTCGTTGTAAAACTGGATCAGCTCGGGCCCCCAAAACAGGAACATGGGGTGGCGCGAGTGGAAGAGCGTCGCGAGCGTGGTGCGCAGGCTGCTTGGCCAGGAGCCGGGAGCGCCGAGGGGGGTGCGACGCCAATCGACCGAGCGCGCCACCTCCGCGCAAGCTCCGTTCCCGAAGAAGTAACTCTCCTCGCTCGGCACGCGGCCGAATCTAGCACGGGCGATTCCGCGCTAGGTCAAAGTCAGCAGTTTTGCTGTACTAGGTCGAGGAACCGATCGAGGTCGAGCGGCTTCTTCATGGCCATCTGCGTATCCAGGGAGCGCGCTCGGGCCTCGGCATCGTGATAGGCGGAGATCACCAATACTGGGATCTTCGAGAGCGTGGGGTCTCGGAGTTGCTCGTCGCGGAAGGCCTTGCCGTCCATGACGGGCATCATCAGGTCGAGCACGATCAGGCAGGGCAGGGTCTCGGCGTGGGAGAGCGTGTCCAGCGCATCGCGCCCGTCCCGCGCACCGATGGCGTCGTAGCCATGGTCGTGGAGCAGATCGACCAGGCTCTCGCGGATGTCTTCGTCGTCTTCGACGACCAGGATGTTGTGTGCGTGGCTCATCGTCAGACGTGTGCCGCGCTCGGCGGCTCTCCGAGTGGCATGCGCACGGTGAAACGGGCTCCGCCGCTGCCGCGGTTCTCGGCGGCGATCGTGCCACCGTGGGCAGCGATGATTTCGTGCGAGATGTACAGGCCGATGCCGAGCCCGCCGTAATGGCGCGTGGGCGCCGCTCTTCCGAAGCGATCGAAGAGCTTGGAGAGGGCGGCGTCCGTCAGCCCCGGGCCTTGATCGCTCACGGTGAGCGCCACTTCGCCGTCCCTCTTCGAGAGGGTGACGTGGATCGGCTTGCCCGCTGCGTATTTGATGGCGTTCTCGATCAGGTTCGAGGCCACCTGCTCGAGGCGCACGCGGTCCCAGACTCCGACGCAGGCGCCCGAGCTCTCGAAAGTCAGCGCACAGCCGGCCTTCGCCGCCGTCAGTCGCAGGCCTTCGACCAGGGTCTCGATCGCATCGCTCAAGTCGTAGCGCTCCGGGTGGAGCGTGAGCCCGCCGCTCTCGATGCGCGAGACGTCGAGCAACGACTCCACCAACCCGTTCAAGCGATCGGCGCCGCAGGCCGCGCGCTCCACCTTCTTCGCCAGCCGCGGATCCAGCGAGTCGGTCTGGTGGCGCAGGCTGTCGATCTGGAGCTTGAGCGCCGTGAGCGGGGTCTTGAGCTCGTGCGAGGCGATCGACAAGAACTCATCCTTGATGCGCGCTGCGGTCTCGGCCCGGAGCAGGCGTAGGCGCTCCTCGTCGGCGCGCCGCTTCTCGGTGAGATCTCGGGTCACCTTAGCGAAGCCAATCAGCTTGCCTTCCGAGTCATGCAGGGCAGTGATGATCACGTCGGCCCAGAAGCGCGAGCCGTCCTTTCGCAGCCGCCAGCCCTCGCTCTCGACGCGCCCTTCGGTTTCGGCCTGCGCCAGCAAGCGTCGCGGTAGCCCGCGCTCGCGATCCTCCGGCGTGTAGAAGGTCTCGATGTGCTTGCCGAGGATCTCGGCGGCCAGATAGCCCTTGGTCAGCCGCGCGCCCGTGTTCCAGGTCGCGACGTGGCCCGACTCGTCGAGCATGAAGATCGCGTAGTCACGGATGCTGTCCACGACCAGCCGCATTCGGTCATCCGCGTCGATGAGCTCCCGCCGCGTCTCCTCGGTCTTCGCTTCCGTCACGCCAGACAAGCATACGCCTCGCGTCCCACTTCGTCGCACTCCCCGGGGTGGGGAAGAAGACGCACCGTCATGGGCCGAAATGACACGTCGCAGTGACGCGCCGCACGCGCGCACCGAAAGCTGCAGCTCAAAGGATTCGGTTGGCGCGCGTCATGCACCGAGGGGCGCATGACTGGCTCCAAGGATAAACGAATTCGCTATGCCGTGATCGGAGCTGGGAACATCGCCCAGGTGGCGGTGCTGCCAGCCTTCGCCCACGCGAAGGAAAACTCGGAGCTCGTAGCGCTCGTCAGCGGAGATCCGCACAAGCGCGCGGAGCTCCGCGAGCGCTTCGAGATCGAGCACGACGGGGACTACGGCGAGCTCGAGGCCGTGCTCGAGCGCGGCCGAATCGACGCGGTCTACATCGCCACGCCGAACTCGACACACCGGGACTTTGCGCTGCGCGCCGCCGCCAAGGGCCTGCACGTGCTGTGCGAGAAGCCGCTGGCCCCGACGGCTGCCGACTGCATGAGCATCATCGACGGGTGCAAGAAGGCGGGCGTGAAGCTGATGGTGGCGTACCGGCTGCACTTCGAGGAGGCGACGCTCGAGGCGATCGACGTCGCGCGCTCGGGGAAGCTCGGGAAGCTCGGGCTATTCAGCTCATTTTTCAGCCACGTCGTGCGGCCCGGAGACATCCGAAACGATCCGGAGGTGGCCGGCGGGGCCGTGCTCGATCTCGGCGTCTACTGCATCAATGCGGCTCGTAACCTCTTCGAAGCCGAGCCGACGCTGGTGACGGCGGACCTGATCGAAAAGGATGGCGTCGACGACACCACGAGCGCGATTTTGCACTTTCCGGGCGACCGGATCGCGCAGTTCTGCGTGAGCAATAGCGTCGCCGGAGCTTCGAGCTACCGCATCGGTGGCAGCGACGGCGATCTGCGCGTCGAGCCGGCCTACGAGTACGTCGAGCCGCTCGTGCACTACCTGACGATCGACGGCGAGACGAAGAAGAAGTCGTTCGACAAGGTGGATCAATTCGCCCCCGAGATACTGCACTTCTCCGAGTGCATCCTCGAAGGGCGAGAGCCCGAGCCTTCGGGAGAAGAGGGGTGGTGCGACATTCGGGTTGCCGAGGCGATCCTCACCGCGGCGCGTTCGCGCGCTCCGGTCGCGCTCGAGCCGTACCAGCGCCGCCGCCGCCCGAGGCTCGCGCAAGTCGAGCACATCCGCCCGGTGAAAAAGCAGGAGCCGGTCCACGCGCCGAGCCCCTCGCTCAAATGACTACGGAACCAGGAGATACAGGAAATACCAATGGAAAATCGTGCATTAGCAATCGTTACGGGCGCTTCGACCGGCATCGGGCTCGAGCTCGCCAAGTGCTGCGCCGAGGCCGGCTACGACCTCTTGATCGTCGCTGACGAGCCGGAGATCCACGCGGCGGCGGAGATGATCCGCAGGCCTGGCCAGAGCGTCGAGTCGATCGAGGCGGATCTGGCTAAGACCGAGGGCGTCGACCGGCTGCTGGCTGCGACGCGGGGCCGCCCGGTGACCGCGCTCCTGGCCAACGCGGGCCGCGGCCTGGGACGCGCCTTCCTCGATCAGGAGTTCGTGGACATCCGCCAGGTGATCGACACCAACGTGACCGGGACGCTGTACCTGATCCACCGCGTCGGCTGCGCCATGCGTGCGCGCGGCGAGGGCAAGATCCTGATCACGGGCTCGATCGCCGGCTTCATGCCCGGGACTTACCAGGCCGTCTACAACGGGACCAAGGCCCTGCTCGATTCCTTCGCGTTCGCGTTGCGGGCGGAGCTCAAGGACACCGGCGTGACCGTCACCTGTTTGATGCCCGGTGCGACGGAGACCGAGTTCTTCGCCCGGGCCGACATGCTGGATACCAAGGTCGGCACCGAGAAGAAGATGTCCGCCGAAGAGGTCGCGAAGCTCGGCTTCGAGGCCATGCAGAAGGGCGAGGAAGACGTGATCGCCGGCTGGAACAACAAGCTCCGCGCCGCGATTTCGCGTCTGATGCCTTCGACGGCTCTGGCCGAGCAGCACCGCAAGAT
>JALYWZ010000611.1 GCA_030852505.1 Myxococcota bacterium
TCTGCGCGCGCCTGCGCGCAAGATGCGCGAGATCGCTCGGCCATGTAGGACATGGTGTTCGTCATGCTTGGCAGCGCGCTCGGTTTGCTGTTTCGGCTGCGTCGGGTAGAGTCGCGGCCGAGCTCGAGAGGGAGCAGCCATGGCAGAGGGTCGCGCACGAGAACCAGCTTCGAAAGTGGCGCCGGAGGTGCTGAGGGCCGTGCTCCACGGCATCGGGACGACCGCCGTGCTCGGCGTGCTGATCGTGGTGGGGTCGCGAAATCTGTCGCACTTCGACGCGGCGCTCGTGGCGTATACGTTCTCGATTTTGTTCGCGACGTTCGGGCTAACGTATCGATACTCGATGTGGTTGTCGCGGCCTCCGACGGCGGTGTACTGGCGGCGCGGGTGGCAGGCGTTTTTTCGTCGCGGGTTCCGGGTGCGGAACGCGGTGTCGTGGTGCTCGCGGATGGCGAGCGATGTGCTCGCGAATCGCTTCATTTTGCGGCGCGGTCGGCTGCGCGGGCTCACGCACCTGCTGATCATGTGGGGCTGCGTGCTGGCGGTCGCGATCACGTTCCCGCTGGTGTTCGGCTGGCTGCATTTTCGGCCCGTGCCGGGGGACCTGTCGCTCTACGAAGCGATGGTCTTCGGCTTCCCCGCCTTTCGATTCCCGCACGAGTCCTGGATGGCGTTCCTGCTGTTCCACGGGTTGGTCTGGTCGGCGTTCCTGGTGATGGCCGGCGTGATGCTGGCGCTGCGCCGCAGGATCCGGGAGGAGGGCGCCGTCGCGCTGCAGCGCTTCGCCGAGGACTTCATGCCGCTGATCTTGCTGTTTGCGGTGAGCCTGACGGGGCTGATGCTCACGGCCAGCTACACGTGGCTCCGGGGGTACGGGTTTTCGTTCATCGCGATCCTGCACGCCGTGACGGTGATCGGGACCTTCTTGTGGCTGCCGTTCGGGAAGTTTTTTCACATTTTCCAGCGGCCGGCGCAGCTCGGCGTGGGCTTCTTCAAGGACGTCGGGCGTGCTCACGAGAGCGCGGAGTGCCGCCGCTGCGGTCATGCGTTCACGTCGCGCATGCACGTCGAGGACCTGATCGAGGTGGAGCGAAAGCTCGGCTTTCGTTACCAAGTGCCGGACAGCCCGGTCGAGCATTACCAGTGGATCTGCCCGCCCTGCCGCCGGGCCTCGTTCGCGCTCGCGCAGGGGCTCGCGTGGAACGGTCGCCGGGGCGGAGAGCGGCTCGAGTTGCGTGAAGAGCGTCCGCCGGCACCTCAATTCGTGAACCGCGGTATCGGGGCAGGTCCGCTCGATACGGAAGACTCGGAGAATTACCATCCATGACCGAACCAGCCGGTACTGGTCGCGCGCTGCCTCCGCTCGAGCTCGAGACGATCCACACGTTCGGACCGACGCGCGCCTACGCGACGGGCGCGCGCACCGATACCGGCGTCGAGCCCGACAAACGCGTGAAGACGCACTGCTGCTTCTGCGGTCAGCAGTGCGGGCTGGAGCTCAAGGTCAAGGACAACACCGTCGTCGGCATCGAGCCCTGGTACGAGTTCCCGTTCAACCGCGGCATGCTCTGCCCCAAAGGGGTGAAGCGCTACCTCCAACAGTCGCATCCCGACCGGCTGCTGCACGCTTACGAGCGCGATTCGAAGGCGCCGGGAGGGTTTCAAAAGCTCGGCTACGAAGCGGCGATCCGCCGCGTCGCCGAGTCGATCGAGCGCATTCAAAGTCAGCACGGGCGGGACGCGTTCGCGATCCTTTCCGGCGCGAGCCTGACCACCGAGAAGACCTACTTGATGGGCAAGTTCGCCCACATGTGCTTGCGCACGGCGAACATCGATTACAACGGCCGGCTCTGCATGGTCAGCGCCGGGGCAGGCAACAAGAAGGCGTTCGGGGTCGATCGCGCGGCGAACCCGTGGTCGGACATCCTGGGCGCAGAGGTGATTTTCATCACGGGCGCCAACGTCGCCGAGTGCGCGCCGATCACCACCAACTACGTGTGGCAAGCCCGCGAGCACGGCGCGAAGGTGATCGTCGTCGATCCGCGGATCACGCCGCTGGCCCGCACCTGCGATCTGTTCTTGCCGATCAAGCCGGGGCGTGACACGGCGCTCTTCAACGGCATCCTGCAGTTCATGATCGAGAAGGACTGGCTCGATCACGAGTTCATCGAGCGCCACACGGTGGGCTTCGATGCCGTGGCAGCGGAGGTTCGCCCGTGGACGCTGCGGCGCACGGCGGAGGTGACGGGGATCGCCGAGAAGTCGATCCAGCGCGCGGCCGAGCTCTGGGGTCAGGCGAAGACCAGCTTCCTCATGCACGCGCGGGGGATCGAGCACCACACCCACGGCGTCCAGAACGTGCTCGGCGCGATCAACCTGGTGCTGGCCTCCGGCAGGATCGGGCGGCCCAACTGCGGCTACGCGACGATCACGGGGCAGGCCAACGGCCAAGGCGGGCGGGAGCACGGGCAGAAGTGCGACCAGCTCCCCGGCGGCAGAGATCTCGCGAACCCCGAACACCGCGCCCACGTCGCCGGCGTTTGGGGGATCGACCCGAACGAGCTCCCACAGCCGGGCGTCGATGCCTACGAGATCATGCGCAAGGCGCACGCGGGTGAGATCAAGGGCCTGCTGTCGTTGTGCTTCAATCCCGTGGTCTCGCTGCCCGACAACAATTTCGTGCGCGCGGCGCTGGAGAAGCTCGAGTTCTTCGTGGCGATCGATTTCTTCCTGAGCGAGACCGCGCGCTATGCGCACGTCGTGTTACCGGGCTCACTCCAGGAGGAGGACGAGGGTACGGTCACCCAGGTGGAGGGGCGCATCATCCGCATCCGTCAGGCGGTGACGCCTCCTGGCGAGGCACGCGCGGACTGGCGGATCATCCAGGACATCGCGCGTGCGCTGAACCGAGAGCACGGCTTCACCTTCGAAAGCCCGGAGCAGATGTTCGGCGAGCTGCGCGTGGCTTCGAAGGGCGGCGTCATCGACTATTCGGGCGTGACCTACGAGCGGATCGAGAAGAATTTCGGCGTGTTCTGGCCGTGCCCGAGCGAAACCCCCGACGGCGTTCCCGCGCCGGGTCCGCAGGGCACCGTGCGCTTGTTCGAGCCCGGTTCCTGGAACTCGGTGGCCAAGGGCGCTGGGCCCTTCTATTTTCCGGACGGAAAGGCGCGCTTCGTGCCCACGCCGCACCGCGGCCCGGCCGAAGACGTCGACGCCGAGTATCCGATCATCCTGACCAGCGGGCGCGTCGTGAGTCAGTTCCTGTCCGGCAACCAGACGCGCCGGATCGGGCCGCTCGTCGACAACTTTCCCGAGCCGAAGGTCGAGATGCACCCGCGCTTGGCGGCGCGCCTCGGAATCGCGGACGGCGATTGGACGACGGTCGAAAGCCGGCGCGGGACGTGCACGCTGCGCGCGGCCGTGGTCCAGACGATTCGACCCGATACGATCTTCATCGCCTACCACTGGGGCGGGCGAAAGAGCGTGAATCAGCTGACGATCTCGGCGCAGGATCCAATTTCGAAGATCCCCGAGTTCAAGGTCTGCGCCGTGCGCGTGCGCAAGGCCGAGGCCGCGCCGGACTACGCAGGACAGCTCGAACCCCAGCAGTGAGTCTCAACGAGGAAGGACGACATGCCAGTTCCCGAGCGCTTCGAGTTCTTCATCGACGCCAGCCGCTGTATCGGCTGCCAGTCGTGCGTTCAGGCCTGCGCCGAGTGCGACACGCACAAGGGCCAGTCGATGATCCAGCTCGATTACCTGGATCGGCGGCACTCCACGCAGACGCTACCCGTGGTTTGCATGCACTGCGACTCGCCGACCTGCGCCGAGGTGTGTCCCGCCGACGCGATCAAGCGAACCGAGGACGGCGTCGTGCAGACCGCGCGCAAGCCGCGCTGCATCGCCTGCAACAACTGCGTTCTCGCGTGCCCGTTCGGTGTTCCCAAGATGAACA
>JALYWZ010000612.1 GCA_030852505.1 Myxococcota bacterium
GGGCCTCGACACGCGCCGCGTGCGCGAGCTTTGCTAGGGCAATCGCCGGGGTTACGCGCTCCTGGCTCGGGAGCGCGGGGCCGCCGGACAGGGTGGCGTGGCGAGCGGAAACGAGTGACCTCGGTCGCTCAATGGGCTAAGCCGTCTCGTCCGCGCGGCCCCTCGCCCCGCGGGCGCGCGCTTCGCCATGTCGATCTCACGAGCCTCCTTTAGCCTCCGCCGTTCCTCGGCCTGGATCTCCGTCGTCGTCCTGACCGGCTGCACCGCTTCTTTCGCGTCGGGCGACGCGGAGTGGCCGCCGACCGCGCGCAAGTGGTTCGACCGCGCCGAGGCGAGCTTCCGGGTGGGCGACACCGAGGACGCGCGCGCTGCGGTGGACAACGCTCTGCGCGTCGTGCCCAACCGCGAAGAGGCGCGGCTGCTGTCCGCCAAGATTGCGCTGGCCGATCTGGAATACGACCGAGCGCTCGCCAGCCTCGACGACATCCAGACCTCGGAAGCGAGCTCGGTACGCGGGCGCGCCTACTGGTACGGAGGGCAGGTCGAGAAGGCCGCCGACGAGCTGGAGCGGCTGCTCGCGGATCCGGAAGTGCGCGATCCCTGGGCGAAGGAGATCGCGAAGCTTGCCCGCCTCGGCGTGGGCCGCACTCCGTTCGCGATCTCGGGTGGGCTCGTGGCAGCGACGGACATGCCGCGCGCGGGCACCCCGTCGCTGATCGTGCCGCTCGAGCTGAATGGAGAGCCCGCGCTCGGCCTGGTCGCCACGGGCATGGCCGAAGCCGTGATCGATTCGAGCGGCGGCGCGCGACCGTCCTGGGTTTCGCTGCGCTTCGGCGAGCGGATCGAGGTGCGCGACGTGCCCGCGCTCGCGGAAGATCTGTCCGGCCTGTCGAAGCAGATCAACGCGCCGATCAAGATCTTGCTCGGCGTGAACGTGTTGCGGCACCTGCACCCGACCTTCGACTTCGCGGGCGGCCAGTTCGTGGTCCGCTCGTTCGACCCGCCGACTCCGCCCGCCGCGACCACCGTGCGCCTGAGCTACATCCGCGGCGGCGGCATGCTGATGCGCGGCGCGCTGGGGTCGGACGCGGCGCAGGGCTGTTCGCTGCTGGTCGATACCACGCACACCTTCACGGTGGCGCTCGACGACGGCGGCTGGAAGAAGGCCGGCATCAACCCGGCCACGCTCACGCCCGTGCCGGGCGGCGGGCAGCTCAAGCACGGCGTGCTGCCACAGCTCAAGCTCGGCGCGTTCGACGTGCCCCGCGTTCCGGGCATCGCCGGTGAATCGGTGATCAAGCAGCGGGAGGAAGGGCTCGGCGTGGAGCTCGACGGGCTCGTCGGCTCGGGCTTGCTCGCGACCTTCCGCGTCACCCTGGTAGATGGCGGCCGCACCATGTGGCTCGAGGATTTGCCGCAAGAGGCGCTGAACCAGCCGTCGCTGTTCGCGAACCAGCCGCCTGCCCTCGACGATCCGGACGTGGACACGGACGCCGAAGAGGCGCCCGAGGCTCCCGCAAAGGGCGGCAAAGCTGCTCCCAAGACCAAGGCGCCGGCAGCACCGAAGGCGGCGCCCGCTCCCGCGGCTCCCGCGCCGGGGCCCGCTGCGCCGAAGGCCGCGCCTCCCGCGGGGGCCAAGCCGTGACACAGAGCGTTCAGCTCGCGATCTACGCGGGCAGCTTCGACCCGCCCACGAACGGCCACCTCGATCTCGTCGAGCGCGCCGCACGCCTGTTCCCGCGGCTAATCGTCGCGGTCGGCAAAAACGCCGCCCGCGCGCCGTTGTTCTCTCCCGACGAGCGCATCGAGATGATGCGCGAGGTCTGTAAGCCGTATTCGAACGTGATCGTGGATTCGTTCCAGGGCTTGCTAGTGGACTACGGCAAGCGCGTCGGAGCTCGCGTGATCGTGCGAGGGCTGCGGGCGGGTGCCGATTTCGAGTACGAGCTACAGATCGCGCACGCCAATGCGGACCTGAAGCCGGAGATAGACACCATCTTCTTGCCGACACGCACCAACTACGGCTTCATTTCTGCCTCACTGGTGCGAGAGATCGCAAGTCACGGCGGAGACGTGAGTCGCTATGCCCCGCCCGTGGTGTGCGCCGCGCTGAAACGTCGCTTTCAGCCCTAGCTGCGAAAAACCGCGCCGAAATACCGGCTTCGCCGCCTCTTGCGAGCGTGCGCCACGCGACTTAGTCGTTCACGAATACGCATGTTGCAATCGAAGCTCTTCGGCACTGGTGTTCGAGCTCTGGGAGTTCTGGGAATAGCGGCCTGTGCGCTGTGGCCGAAGGACGCGCACGCCGGCCCTCAGCTGGCGCTCGACCTCGACTATGCGGGCGGCGTCGATGAGCCCGGCCTCGGTCACGGCACGGGCGGTCAGCTGCGCTTCGGTCAGCAGCTCGACCTCGTGGCCGTCAGCCTCACGGGTGAGCTCGGCGTGAGCTACCACACCTTCGATGGCCCCGCGGATCCGTCGCACTACTCGGGGTTCGTCGGCGGGCGGCTCGGCTTCGGTAAGATCCTCGAGCCTTCGATCTTCGCTCACGTGGGGTACGGCAGCCTGAACGTCGCCGACGAGCACGACTGGGGTCCGGTGTTCGATCTGGGCCTGGCGCTCGACCTCACCGTGCTGCCGCTGATCGACATCGGTGTTCACGCCGCCTACGACTTTCAGCGGCTGGATACCGGGAACAACCTCGACTTTTATCGGGTCGGCGCGCACGCGGCGCTGGTGTTCTGACGCCGCGCCGCTCACGTGCGCGTGAACGGCATCGGCATGAACAGCAGCACGAACAGCAAGAGGCAGCCCCAGGCCACGGCTTTGCGCCTGGGGTCGAGCTCGCCCGGCTCGCAGGGCGGGTGATTGGGGCTGCCGGACAGCACGGACATCACCCCGAGCACGATCAGCCAGGTGAACCAGAACACGGAGTTCCAGATCGCGACTTCCAGCGTGAGGTTGGACCTGCCGAGCAGCACCGGGGCGACGAAGTAGATCGCGCTACCGAGGAACAACAAGCGCAGCGCGTGGCGGAACCAGGCTGCCACGCGGTGATGCGCCTCGCCGAGCAGCGCGTAGCCGATGTGGCCGCCGTCGAGCTGGCTCACCGGCAAGAGGTTCAGCATCGTCACGAATAGGCCCGCCCAACCCGCGAACGCCGTCGGGTGGAGGAACACGTCGTGGCCATCCGGGATCGGGCCGAGCACCACACGCTTGACCAGCAGGTACAGGAGGCTCTGCCCTTCCTGCATCGCGTGCTCGGTCACCGGTTGCACGGGGGAGAGCGTGAGCCCGTACACGAGCACCGGCAGCGCGACGACCATGCCCGCGAGCGGCCCGGAAGCTCCGATGTCGAGCAGCGCCTTGCGCGAGCGGATCGTCTCGCGCATCACGATCACCGCACCCATCGTGCCGAACGTCGCCGGGAATGGGATGAAGAACGGGAACGAAGCCGGCACGCGGTGGTAGCGCGCCGCGAAGAAGTGGCCGAACTCGTGGGTGATGAGGATCGCGAGCAACGGCACCGCGAAGGCGGCGCCGCTGGCCAGAAACCCGGGATCGAGTAGTTGCTGCCAGATCTCGCGCGGATCCTCGATGCCCCGGGCGCCCTGGGCGAAGATCGCGCCCGCGTAGAGCATGCTGAGCACCGTCACCGCGAACAGGATCAGGTTGGTGCGGATCGGCGGCAGCGGCAGCGGTGCGTCGCGGGGCGCTACCACCGGAGAGCGGAAATCGTGCTCGCCGTTCATGGGGGAGCCGCTCGCAGCGCCGCCACGAGCCGGTCGAGTTGCACCGAGAGCTCCGCGTCGAGCACGCCGATTTCCGTCTCGAGCCGCAGGCTGCCGCGGGTACGCTCGGCGTTCGGCACGACGCGCGTCACGCGCTCGAGCTCGCCCTGGCGGAGCGCGCGCTCGAGCTCGGGCAAGTCGTCGGGGTGCGCGACGATCGTGATGC
>JALYWZ010000613.1 GCA_030852505.1 Myxococcota bacterium
AGTCGAGCGTCTCGAAGTCGAGCCGGGAGCTCGCGAGCAGCTTGCCCACCAGCGCGTCGATCTCGATCACCTCGCGCTCGATCTTCCGGCGCGTCTCGACGCTGTCGCCCTGCTCGTCCGCCAGCTCAACCAACACGCGCAGGCGCGTGAGCGGGCTCCGGAGCTCGTGCGACACCGCCGCCAACAGCTCGCGCTGATCCTCGATCTGCCGTTCGATGCGCGAGGCCATGTCGTTGATCGCCTCGGCGAGCACCGCTGCCTCGCCGGAGCCATGACGACCGAGCCGCATCCGCGCCGACAGCTTGCCCGCTCCGATCTCGCGCGTGACGCGCACGAGATCGATGAACGGCCGCGAGAGCTTTCGCGCGAACCAGGCCGAAGCTGCCCACAGCGTGAACACGGCGGCGAACAGACCGGCGAGCGGCATCAAGGCCCGAAAGCGCGCGCCGCGCTCGAGGCACAGCTGCACCTGCCCGACCTTGTGGCCCGCGCGTATCACGTCGATCTCGGGCGCAGCGTAGTAACAGCCGGCTCCGTGCCGCTCGAGAGTGCGCCCTTCGGCGTCGGACACGATCACGCTCACCTGAAAGCGCTCGGCGAGCTCGCGCGAAAGGGCGCGCCGCGCATCTGGTCGCTCCCAGGCGTCCTCGAAGCGGCTGCCGAGGAAGGCCATCGCCTTCTCTTCGAAGCCGCCGCGGAACGGGCTCTCCTCGGCCACCAAATGCAGCACACCGACGGTGACGGCGCCCGTGAGCAGGATCGTGATCCCCGCCCACCAGAACAGCTGGCGTTGCAGCCGAAATCGGAGACGCAGGCCCGCCCAGCCCTCCTCGCCGTGCGCGTGCAAGCCGTGGAGGCCGTGAAGGCCGCGGAAGCGCCGGCCGTGCCTCACTCTTTCGCCATCGTGTAGCCGACGCCGCGCACCGTCTTGATCCAGCGCGGCGGGTCATCCCCCAGCTTCTTTCTGAGGTGCGAGATGTGCACGTCGACCGCGCGATCGTTGACGTTGACGTCGCTGCGCCCGGCGAGCTCGAGCAACGCGGCGCGCGGCACCACACGGCCCGCACGCCGCATCAACGCCACGAGCAGGTCGAACTCGAGCCCGGTCACGTCGACCTCGCGCTCGCCGATGCTCACGCGCCGGCTGCCGAGATCCGCGCTCACCTGGCCGACGGAGAGCCGCTCCTTCTCGGTCGCGAGCTCGGTGCGCCGCAGCACGGCGCGCAAGCGGGCCAGGAGCTCGCGCGGGCTGAACGGCTTCGCCAGGTAGTCGTCCGCGCCCATCTCGAGCCCCACCACGCGATCGGTCTCGTCCCCCTTGGCCGTGAGCATGATCACCGGTACGCGGCTCTTGTCGCGGATCTTCTGCAGCGTCTTCAGGCCGTCGAGCTCCGGCATCATCACGTCGAGCAGCACGGCGTCGAACGCCGACGCCGCGAGCGCATCGAGCCCGCGGCGCCCGTTCTCGGCGTGCACCGAGACGACGCCGTTCGGCTCGAGGTAGCTCTGCAGCAGCTCGAACAGGCGGGCGTCGTCGTCGACGATCAGGATCCGTAGCGTCATGGTTTCGGCCGCGCGGTTGCCGATTCTATCAACGATTTTGCGCCGCGGTCCGGCGTTCCTCGAGCACGTCCAGCGCCGCGCGCGTGCAGGCCTCGGCCGCGCGCCGTTCCACGCCGCGGAACTCACACGAGTCGCCGTGGCGGTGGTGATATATCCGGGCAAACCCCGAGCCGAAGCCCGCGATCGCGCCGAACGCCAAAAGTCCCATCAACAGGTAACGTCCCATCGTCGTCTCCTCTCAGCAGCCGGTGCGGGACCAGAAGAAGCCGGGGCCCCAGGACTCGACGAGGTTCGCCAGCAGGTCGCGCTGGCGGGCGTCCAGCGTCTCGTGGATCCTGCGGAACGCGCGCTGCCCTGCCTGGCGCAGCCGCGACAGCGTCTCGTCCTGGCGCTGGATCAACGACTCGAAGGCGCCCTCCGGGATCTCCGGCTCGCGGATCACCCGCGCCACGTCCTCACGAGCTCCACGAAAGTCGCGGCGCGCCGCGCGCGCCTCCTCCGTCAGCTCGTCGATGGCCGCACGGATCTCCTTTTCTTGTCCCGGGGTCGTATCCAACCGATCCAGCACGCTGCGGAGCGGGGAGAACCCGTGGTGATGACCGAAGCCGTGACCCAAGCCGCGGCGGCCCCAGTGACCGTGGCCACCCCAGTGACCGTGACCGCGGCGACCGACTGCGAACAAGCCAGCCAAACAGGCAGCACCAAACAAAAATCCGAACATTTCGACTCCTTTCGGCGGCTCGAGCCGAACCGCACGAAAAGACTCTGCCGCCCGACCTTTAAGCTCGTACCCTGCCGAACATTAAGAAGTGTTGAGCTGAACGATGCCCCCGGTTCTTCTGGTTTTTCTCGGCGGTGGCGCAGGAAGCGCCGCTCGCTATCTGATCTCGGTGACCCTCGCGCGCGCCACGGGCGCTTACCCGGTCGGGACGCTCGTGGTGAATCTGACCGGTTCGTTTCTGATGGCGTGCCTGATGCACCTGTTCACCCAAGGCGCGCTTTCCCCCGCAGCGCGCTGGCTGTTGGCCACGGGCTTTCTCGGCGGCCTCACCACGTATTCGAGCTTCAACTACGAGACCACGCACCTGTTTCAGAGCGGGCTCACGGGGCTCGCGGTCTTGAATTGGTTCGCGACGAACGCCGGGTGTTTGCTGGCAGGCCTGCTCGGCTTTTGGTTCGCCACGCGTCTCGGGTGAGGAGCTAGAACACGTCCATGCAACCCCGCATCGGCTTCGTCGGTCTCGGCATCATGGGCTCCGGCATGGCGAAGAACCTCGCCCGGCGTGGCTACGCGGTGCGCGTCTGGAACCGCAGCGCAGAACGAGCGCGCGCCGTCGGCCTCCCCACCGCAGAATCCCCGCGCGCGCTCGCGGAGCAATCCGACGTCGTAGTCACGTGCGTCGCCGATCCCGCGGCCGTAGAGCGCGTCGTGTTCGCGGAAGACGGCGTGCTGGCCGCCGCACGCCCCGGCTTCTCGTACGTCGAATGCAGCACGGTCTCTCCGGAGCTCGTGCGTCGCGCCGCGCTCGCCTTCGCTGAAAAGGGCGCGGCCATGCTCGAGGCGCCGGTCACCGGCTCCAAGCTCGGCGCCGAGAACGGCACGCTCTTGTTCATGACCGCGGGACCCGCCGAAGTGCACGCGCGGCTCGAGCCGGTCCTGCTGGCGATGGGTGCGCGCGCCATCTACTGCGGGATCGCGGGCCATGGCGCGCTGATGAAGCTCGTCGGCAACACGCTGATCTCGTTCATGCTCGAAGGCCTGTGCGAGGGACTGCTCGTGGCGCGCAAGGGCGGCCTCGAGGTCGACAAGGTGCTCGAGGTGATCGCTGCTTCGGGATTTCAGTCGCCGTACTACGCCTTCAAGGGGCCCGCGATCCGCGATCGCAATTTCGACACCCAGTTCAGCATCGATCTGCTCGTGAAAGATCAGAACCTGATGCTCGCGGAGGCGGCGGCGCAGCCCACGCCGCTGCCCGGCCTGGCCGCGATCCGCGAGGTGTTTCAGTCTGCGCGCGCGCAGGGGCTCGGCGAAAAGGACATCGGCGCGGTGATCCGCGCGCTGGAGAGCGCAGCGGGCATCGACGCCTGAGCTCTCTGCACGGCGAGCGAACCCGCGCGGCCAACACGACAGCGCAGCACGCGATTCCATTCCACCCTTTTCGCGCTTTGCTCTCGATACGGCGCGAAACCGGGGCTAGCTTCGCGGTCATGCGGATTCATCGGTTGTTCGGGTCGTTCTCCATCCTGTGTCTGCTCGCCGGCTGCGCCGTGTCCGCGCAGCCCGAGCCGGTCGCGCCGCCACCGCGGCCCCTCCCCAGCACCACACCACCCGCCTCCGAGCCAACCGCGCAAGCCGCGCCGGTCGCTCCCGCGGTCGTGGCGAGCGATCC
>JALYWZ010000104.1 GCA_030852505.1 Myxococcota bacterium
CTGGATGGACACGATGCCGTTCTGCTCCCAGTACTCGTGGTTGACCTCGCAGTCGAGCAGACTGGCGCCGCCGACCAGGGCGACGGCGCCAGAGCTCTCGACGGCGTCGCGGGCGGCGGCGGAGGCGCGGGCGGCACCGGCGGCTCTTCGTCGGGCTGCACGCACGACGACAGATCGAAGAACATGAACACGAGCGCCTTGGCCTGCGGCGTCAGCGGTTCGGTGGTGCAGCCGTCCGGGAACGGCGTCTCCGGCCCTGACACGTCCGGATCTGTCCCCTCTGGCACGCCCCTCACGTGAATGTCCGTGAACACGACGCGCCCGCACTGTTGCTCTACCGGGGTCCCGACGGGCGTGTTGAAGGTCATGTACTGGATGCCCGGAAGATCCATCTCGTTCGGGTTCTTCTCGACGTAGATCCAGCGCTGCGTCGGTGGGGTCACGGCGGTCACCGAGTGTTGCCCTTCGTAGAGGGTCATCTGCCCGCGCGTCGGCGTGGCTCCGACCGTGACCAGCCAATCGGCGAGCGCGTTGCCCTTCGGGAACGAGGTGTCGATCAGCGCCGTGGTGGTGAGCGGGAAATCCTCGCCCACGCCGATGTAGGTGGCCGTGCCGGAAAACGCCGCCGAACCCGACTGCAGCCAGGAGAAGTGCATGTGATCGAGGAACACCCGGCCACCCAAGTTCCCGTACGTCTCGAGGTTCGGGATATAGGCGGTCTTGTCGCTGTTGCCCGCGCCCTCGCACGACAGGATCAGCATGTCGTACGTCTGCATTTTCGCGGGGTCGGACCAGAGCGTGGTCGCGTTCGGGAAGGTTGCGCCGCCGAAGGCCTCGTTGAAGGCGCCTGCGCCAGGGTCCCGCGTTTGGCCGCCCTGGTAGAGGTGCACCCGGCCGTTGCCGGTGTCCGTCGTGAACTCGCTGTCGTCGAGACCGATCTTGCGCAACAGGCACTCGAGCGCATCCAGGGAGCCCGTGGTCAGCGCCATGCGCGGGAGGTTGCCCTCCGCCTGGTTGCGCGGAAGCCGTGTCCGCTCCGGATCGGTGATCACGTTGTCCGTGCAGCCCACCACCGTCGGGATCGTGACCTGGCGGCGCCACTTGCCGATCTGGATCACGAGCGGGATCTTCTCTCCGGTCGGGACGTTCTCGAGCTTGAAGTGCCCCTGCGTGTCGGTGAGCGTGCTGGTGATCGGCTTGCCGGAAGGCACCGCGTCGCACTGCACGCAGCTCGCGCCCTCCGCTATCGGCTCGAGCTCGGCGTTCGGCACGTACACGAGCACGTTGTAGAGCGGCAGCGTTCCTTCGGGCGCGAACACCGTGCCGCTCAGCGTGGTGCTGCCCGTCGCGCACTTCTCGACGTCGCACTCGAGCCCTTCGCACGGGTCGAACGGGCACAGGTTGGGCGTCCCCGCGGAGCCGCAGACGGAGCCGTCTGCGCACTCGCCGCAGTCGAGCACTCCGCCGCAGCCGTTGCCGACTTCGCCGCAGTACTGCGCGCCCTCGGCAGTCGTGCAATCCATCGGTTCGCAGTCGGGATCGCCGCAAACGTTGTCGATACCGGAGCCGCCGCAGGTTGCAGGCGCCGTGCACGCCCCACAGTCGATCGTCGCGCCGCAGCCGTCGCCGACCAGCCCGCAAAACTGCGTGCCCGAGCCCGAGCACGTCAGCGGCACGCAGTTCGGCTTGACGCACACGCCACCGATGCAGCTGTCACCCGCCGCGCACGCGCCGCAGTCCATCGCACGGCCGCAGCCGTCGCCGACACTGCCGCAGTAGTGGCCGCCGGGCGTCTCGCACTCGAGCGTCTGACAGCTGTCGCCGCCGACGCAGACGTGATCTTCGCAGGTGTAGTCGCCCTCGCACGCGCCGCAGTCGAGGTTCTTGCCGCAGCCGTTGCCGATCTTGCCGCAGTAGCTGCCGCTCGGTTGCTTGCAGTCGACAGGAACGCACGCGCCACCGCTGCCGCCGGTCGGCACCATCACTCCCGGCACGCCGCCCATCGCGCCGACAGGAGCGGGCGGCGGACCGATTGGCGGCGCCCCGCCGGTGCCCGACATCCCTGCCGTGCCGGAGCTCGGCGGAGGGTTCATCACCTCGGAGATTTCCTTCGAGTCAGAAGACTCGGCACAGCCGCCCAGGAACAGAAGTAGTCCGAGCCCGCTCCAACAAGTCCCGCGATGCGCCACGGAGCTATTGTGAAGCCTGCTTACCAATGCCGCTAGAGGCCGCGCGTGCGAGGACGCTATTCGCACGGCACCGCCATCTTCCGCTGGCAGCGCTTCAGCTTGCCACGTCGCTCAGTACTTCGAGAACAAAGCGAACAGGAACTTCGGCGCGAACGCCGGCCAGCCGTGGTTGGTGTTGCTGTAGTTCGGGTCCGTGTGCTGGCACCAGAACACCGGATAGTTCGCGTCGCACCCCTGGTACTCGACGCAGTTCGACAGTGTGTCCGTGTAGCCGGCGACGGGCATCGTCATCGTGCCGCAGTGGTTCAAAGCCGCGTAAAAGTCGCGGGTTTTGGGTCCATTTTCGGGCCCGACGACGTTGTCGTTCTTGCCGTGGATCACCACGGACGCGACCTGACCCGTGCACTTGCGGCTGCCCGCGTTGAGCGGGTACTGGCCGACGTTCTTGGTGGCGCAGGGGGCGACGGCGCGCAGCTTGTCGGCGTGCTCGCAGCCCAGAATGCTGGAGAAGTCTCCGCCCGAGCTCTCGCCGGAGGCGAACACGCGGGACTTGTCCATGCAGTAAGCGCCCGTGATTTGCTCGTAGAAGGGCTGGAAGAACGACACGTCCCCGGCGCCCCAGCCATTATTCGAGTTCGCGGGGTGCGGGTAGACGCGGATCCACGCCTCTTTCGGGCCCGAAGCCTCGAAGCCCGCGTTTTGCTCGGCCCAGCTGATCGGGTTACCCGTCGGGTTGAACATGATCATCGTCGGATACGGCTTGCTCGCGTCGTATCCGGTCGGCAGCTTCACGTAATACTGGTGGCCCGACACGGTGAGCGGGCTGCCGGAGCTCCCGACTTGCGGGTTCGCCTTGCCGCAGCCACCGCTCGGAACCGGTGCGCCACCCGGAGCGGGTCCACCACCGCTGCCGCCGCCGGCACTCGGTGTTCCTCCGTTCGGCATTCCGCCGTTCGGCGCGCCCGCCATGGCCTTGCCTCCGGAGCCGCTGTTCGACTTACCGCCGCTCGGCGCACCACCGTTCGGTGTGCCGCCGCCCGAGATCCCGCCCGTCACAGTCACGGTGCCGCCCGTCGTGCCGCCGGTGCTTCCGCCAACGCCGATCGTCCCGCCGTTCGGCGCGCTGATCGTGCCCCCGGTGGTGCCACCCGTCGGAGTGGACCCGCCGTTCGCGCTCACGCCGCCCGTGAGCGTCGGCGTCCCCGGCGTGGCGTCGTCGCTCGACTCCGGATCCGAGCTGCAGGCTGCCGCCCAAGCCAGCGCGACGAGGGCCATCGAGCCCGCATGAACGACCTTCGAACCGTGGAATCGAGAGCGCATCGTGACAGCTACTATCCACTCGGCCCTTCGCGACGCAACTAGTTCCACCAATCAAAAGCCGCGTTTCGCAGGGGTTTTATCGACATTTGCCAGCCCGGCGGTAGCCTTGTGATGGAGCTGCAGACCGGTTGCAAACCGGTCAACCCCAGCGGGAGCTCTCGCCGACGTGGGCCAGCTGCTCGAGCTCGTCCGGAGACAGCGGCTCGAGGTCGAACACGGCGAGATCGGCGCGAGCGTGGTCGGCGTTCGACGTCCCCGTGAGTGGGATCATCCCGACCTCGAGCGCAAAACGGAACACGACTTGCGACGCGCTCGCTCCGAGCCGGCTCGCCACGCGCCGGACGACGTCGGTGCCGAGCACGTCGGAGTTGGCGGTGAGCAGCGAGAACGCCTGATAGCGGATGCCGTGATCACGACAGTAGTCGCGCACGGGGCGATCCCAACCCGTCGAGGCGAAGCAACGGTTTTGAACGAAGTCCGGCGGCGCGCCCAGCACGCTCGCCGCTTCCTGCAGCTGCCCGAGGTTCACGTTGCTCACGCCGAGCAAGCGAGCCTTGCCGCTTCGCTGCAGCTCGAGCAGGGCTCGGAGCGCAGCCCGATCCTCTTCGGCGAGCCCCTTCTGTTGCGACGGGCCGTGGAGCACGTACGAGTCGAGGTAGTCGGTTCCGAAATGCTCGAGCGAGCTCTGGAACGATTGCGCCACCTGCGTCGGGATGTCGGCCTTCGCGTCGTACGGCAAGCGCTGATCTTGTCCCCGCCGGTGCGTGAACTTGGACTGCAAAAACAAGCCTGAACGCTCGACGAGACTGGCCGCGATCGCGTCCTGAACGGCCTTGCCGACCGCGGCCTCGAAGTAGTGCTTGCGCTGATTGGCGGTGTCGATCGCGCGAAACCCCAGCTCGACCGCTTGCGCCGTGAGCCGCTCGGTCTCCTGCTCTTTCCACGCGGTGCCGTAGAAGAAGGTCGGGACGCTGAAGCCTCGGAGGGTAATGCGACGATCGAGCGGTTCGGTCATGGGTCGTTCGAGCGTAGACTAACGAAGGGCACCGCGGATCGAATACACGTAGCTCGCCTTCGGTGCGCGCAGCCAGCGCTCGGCGATCACCGCGCGCGTAGCTTTCCACGGCCCCTCGCCATCGACCCATTCGGCTCGGAGCTTTTCACCCGCGGCGCGCTCGCCCCGCGCCTTGATCTGCAGCACCTGCTGTAAGAGCGCGCCGGCCGCCTCCGGAAATCGCGCAAAGTCGAGCTCGAAGCAGCCGCTGTCGCTGCCGTTCGCGGCCCGCTCGCCCGGTTTCCAGGTGACGGCGCCGGCCTTCGTCAACGCACCGAGTTGAATCGACGCGAGCTGGCTGTAGTGACGCGGCTGGCCGGCGGCGTCGTACATGCCCTGAGCGATGTGCCCGAACGCCCAGGCCACCTCTTGAATGTACGAGCGCTCGGTCTCTTCGGCCGGGATCAGCCCGCGCTCCAGCAAGCGCTTCGGGAAATAAAGCGAGGCGGTCTGCGCCTTCAGCTCTTCCAGAGTCGCGGCCAGACCGCCGCCGAACGCCTGCTCCGCAACCTTGCCGTTGACCGCGTATTCACCCGAAGGGCCGAGGTTGTGGGCGGCCTCGTGGAGCACGATGCTGAGCAGCATCACCTTCGGATCGGTGGAAGCCTTGGCCATGGTCGCGCCGCAGAACAGCGAGCTCATCGACTCGCGCTGTTGAGCCTGGCTGTCGGCGTCGATCGCGATGTTCGTCATGGTCACCGTGCGCCCCCCGCGCTTCGCGACCTCGCCCCAGTTCGGCAGCGACTGCCCGATCGTTGCGCCGAGCGCGCCGCGGCTATCGCCGGCATTCAAGATGATGTCGATGAAGTCGGGTAGCTTGAACTTCACTTGCCGCGCGCGATACGGCTTGCCCGAAAGGGCCGCCATCTCGTTCTCGAGCTCCTGCTTGATCGGATCGAGACGCGCTTGCCAGGTGAGCGAGTCGGAGTTTACCCGCGCAAAGGTCAGCGCGAACCCCGCCTTCCACGCGCACGGCTCGTAGTAGACCTCGTCCGGGCCCACCCGCAGGTAATACTTCGAATCGTGCGGCGACATCGCGACCCAGGCTTCGTTCGCGGGCTCCCAGTCGTCGTTTCTGAAGCCCAGAGCCGCGGCATTCAGATACTTCACGAGCGCCGCTTCGTCACTGCCGAGCTCGCGCGCCGCGGCCTCGAGCAGCTCTGCGACCGCGCTCGTCTCCTCCGGAAACGCCTTCGAATAGGGCAGCGCCGCGAACGTGTTCGGCTTCGCTCCTGCGACGACCGTGCTGAAGTGACCCATCAGCTCCCGCGCGTTCGGCGCGCGCTCGAGCCGTTCACAAAACTTCGGATCCTTCTGGAGATCGGCCGGATACAAACCCACGATCCGCTCGACGGGCTTCGGCAACGCGCGGCAATCCGGATCCTTTTCGGTCTTCGGCGCCTCGCAGAACGGCCCCTGATTGCGGAAGAACAACGCCGCGCTCGCCGGATCGTCACTCGGGATCTGGTCCTCGAGCCCCGCGGTGCCGCGCTGCTTCTGGTAGAGCCGCTCGATCCACCGCGCCACCTCGAGCATCCGCCCCACGAACGCCCGATCCACGTCGGACGCTTTCGAAAAGTCGCTCTCGACGAGCGTCGGCCGTCCTTGCCCGAGCTCCCGGCGCACCGCCTCGCGACGCTTCCGCTCCTCGGCGCTCAGGGCCTGCTCGTCCGGCGTCTCGAGCATGCGCTCGTAGGCTTCGCGGAACAGCGGAGTGAGCTCGCCCTTCTCGGTCACGTAGTCGGAGAGCGCGGCGGGCTTCGAAGCCCAGACCACGGACAGCTCGCTCGCGTCGAGCTCCCGATCGCCGTCGTCGTCCGCACGCCAGAACAGCGGCAGATTGAGCTCTACGGCGCGGCGGTTGAAGGCCTTCCGCTCGAGCCGATTGAAAGACGTGGCCGGCGCAGCCGGCGCTGCGATCGGAGCCGCCGGAGCTATCGCCGGTGAGGCGGCGATGGGCGAGGCGGGTGGTTTCTCACAGCCCAACGCCAGAGCCGAGAGCGCGAACGCGAAGCGTGTAGCGATGCGCATCGACGCATCGCTACACGAGCTCGGCGCGGGCCGGAAGGCGTACGGCTATTCGATCACGGCCGGCCGCGTCTCACAGCCGAAGAGCACCTCGATCTTGGCTCCCGCTCCACCGGTCTGAACTCCAGTGCAAGTCTGCGGACAGGCCAGGATCTGCGTCGGCTTGGCTTCGTCGTCGTAGTACCAGCCGTTTTGCACGGTGGCGCACTCGGCCGCGCTCGCGACCTTGCCGAGGTTCGTGGCGAAGCCGCTCGGGCTCGAGTAGCGGACGTTGACGCTGTTCGGCTCGATGAACTGGCCGGAGGGCGGTTTCGGAATCGCCCAGCTGCACGACGCGAGCGTCGCGGCGTCCACCGTTGCGGCGCCCGTCGGGACGCAGCCGCCCACCGCCTCGCAGCCGAACGAGACGTCGATCTTTCCGCCCGACTGATTCTGCATCTCCATGCAGGTGTTCGGACAGGCAACGATCTTGGTTGGGTTCAGCAGGTTGTCGAGGTGCCAGCCGCCCGCGCCGCAGTCGGCTTCGGTGGCCACCTGCGAGAGCGGCGTCGTGCCCGCGCTCGTGCTGCGGTCGACCTTGACCAGGTCGCGCGAGAACGACTGCCCCGCGGGTGCCGCAGGCAGCTCCCACTCGCAGGCGATGGTGCTGCCCGCGTTGGTGATGATCTGCTTGGCGAGCCGATCGAACACGGGCTGGAAGTCTTGCAGGCACAGATCGCCGCCGATGCCCATCGTGCGCGCGACGAGATCGATATACACCTGCCCGACTGCAGCCGCGGTGCCGGGGCAGTCCGTGAAGCAGTAGACGCCGTTCATCGTCCACTCCTTGAACAGTGTCGGATCGAGCGCAGTGACCTCGTCCACGAAGCCTTGTGCCGTGTAGATCCGCGGTGCATCTCCGCCGGGGAAGCCCTTGCCGCCGCCGCCCGTGGCCCCGCCAGCACCGCCCGCGCCCGTGGTCATGCCCGGCAGCGGCGCGTCGTCGTCGGTGATGACGACGAACGCCTTCGTCGCTTCCGGGCGCAGGTACTGCCGGTACATCGGGAAGGTGTCGATGATTTGATCCAGCGCGTCGTGGCTGCCGACCGGTGCCGGGATGTGCACGTAGTTCGGCGCCTTGCTGTCGCCGGGGCAAGTGCCCGAGCCGAGCGGTGCGCCGATGCACACCGGGCGTTGGCCCGTCTCGTTGGCGATCAAGATCACGTGCACGTCGATGCCGCTCGCGCTGATCTGCTGCGAGAACGCGTTCATGTGCATTTGCGTGAACTCGATCTCTTCGCTCATGCTCTGGGAGCTGTCGATCGCGAAGATGATGTCCGCGGGGCGCACCGTCGTGATGTCCATCGCGGTGGCCTTACTCGTCGCGCAGTTCTCGGTCACCGTGCGGCCCGCAGCGCCGTCGCCCGCTCCACCGCCGGCGCCGCCGTTCGTAGCGCTGGTGCCGCCGTTTCCGCCACCGGCCGGCACTTGCACGACGGACGTCGGAACGCTCATCGGCGGAGGAGGCGGTCCAATCATCGGCTCGGCGCCGCCGCTACCACCGCCGCCGTTTGCGGCTGCCGGAGGCGCGCCGCCGCTCGGTAGTGTGCGTTCTGGACTTTCGGACTGCGAAGAGCAGCCGATCAGACCGCTCGCGAGTAGACAGCACAGCAGCTCACCGCTCTGATTCAGGCGCACCGACATGGTGAGCGGGATCCTGACTCAGGAATTGTAAAGGTGACAGCCTTAATCACTGTGTGTTTGCAGATTCATCGCGCTCACTCAGGCGAGAAGTTTCTAGAAGCGTCGAGCGCTCGAGCGGCGCGTTGTACGCAACATAGTGGGGGTGCCACTTTCGTCCTCCCCGGTTTGCGACGACAGTCCAACGCTCGCGCTAGTCAACCGTGAGGAGCGTCGTCACGCGAACCGAACCCGAAGCGCTGCGTTGCGCGGCGAGCCATTGGTTCGCGGTTCTCCAAGCGCAGTGGATATTTTTCTCGCTCCTTCATCGAGCGAAACGCGCCGCCAACGCCTGTCGCGCCTCCGCGCGGTCCGCGGGACGATGGGCGCCGCCGGGAAGCGGTGCTTCGAAACCGAAACCACAGTCTCGATCCTGACTGTACTTCGGGCTCGCGAAACCACTCCGACCAGGGCAGGGGACTTCGAAGCGCGGGGTCACCTTCGGGCACGGCCGTTGCTCCTGAATTCCGCCATGACTCAGGCCAGCGAAGCGAAGCGCGATCCCGGCGCGCAGGATTCATCAGCGCCGCAGAAGGTCTCCGACTTTTTACTCGCGAGGCTGCGAGATTGGGGGATCTCGCGGGTGTACGGCTACTCCGGCGACGGCATCAATGGCCTGTTGGGCGCCTTTGCGCGTGCGAAGAACCAACCGGAGTTCGTCCAGCCCCCGCACGAAGAGCTGTGCGCGATCATGGCCGCGGCGCACGCCAAGTACACCGGTGAAGTCGGTGTCTGCCTGGCGACGCAGGGCCCGGGCGCGATCCATCTCTTGAACGGCCTCTACGACGCGAAGCTCGACCACCAGCCGGTCGTCGCCATCGTCGGCCAAATCGAGCGCAGCGCCGGCGGCTCGTACTTCATGCAGGAGGTGGATCTCGTCAGCCTGTTCAAGGACGTGGCCCACGAGTTCGTGGAGGTGCTTTCTACACCGGAGCAAGCGCGGCACCTGCTCGACACGGCGATTCGCACCGCCGTGGCACAGCGGACCGTGACGGCGTTGATCGTGCCCCACGACGTGCAAAAGCTCGACGCCGTCCCCCAACCGCCACGCGAGCACGCCAAGATGTCGTCCGCGATCGGCTACAACCCCCCGCGGATCGTCCCCCAAGAGCGCGACCTGGACGCGGCCGCCGAGGTCCTCAACGCGGGTAGTCGCGTAGCGATCCTCGCGGGAGCCGGTGCCCTGCACGCGACCGACGAGCTGATCGCCGTGGCAGAGACGCTCGGGGCGGGCGTGGCCAAAGCGCTCCTCGGCAAGGCCGCAGTGCCCGATGACCTGCCGTTCGTCACGGGCACAGTCGGTTGGCTCGGCACGCGGGCCAGCAATTGGATGATGAAGGAGTGCGACACGCTGCTCATGATCGGCTCGCGCTTTCCGTACTCGGAGTTTCTACCGAAGCCGGGTCAAGCGCGCGGCGTCCAGATCGACCGCGACGGCCGGGCGCTCGCGCTCCGCTACCCGTTCGAAGTGCTGCTCGAGGGCGACAGCCGCGA
>JALYWZ010000614.1 GCA_030852505.1 Myxococcota bacterium
GCTCAGCACCACGCGCACCGTTCGTTGATCGGCGCGCGCCTCGGCGACGAGCGCCGGCAGCTCGGGGACCAGCTCGGTCGAGGCGACGATCAGCGTCAGCTTCGGATCGCGCGCGAACTTCAGCGTGTCTTCGGCGTTGGCGGCGAAGCTCACCGCGAAGCCTGCGTTGCGCAGCACCCGCGCCACGGCTGCGCGCCGCGTGCGGTCGGCTTCTGCCACCAGCGCCGGCCCGCGCGTCTCCTGCGGCGCCGGCGGGGCCTGTTTGGGCAGCGCCCGGAGCCGCAGCATCAGCGGACGCACCGACTCTGCCGGCACGACGTCGTCGGCTCCCCACGAGTACGCCGTCGCGAAGGACAGGTCGTTCAACGTGTCCGAAACGGCGAGCACCGGCAGCCGCGAGAAGCGCGAGAGGCTGCGCGTGCGAACCACGAGCTGCTCGGCATCCTCCGTGCGGCACACGACCGCGGGCGCCTCCTGCCCCTCGAGCCAGCCGAGCGCTTCGTCGATGCTTTCGAGGTGCGTGGCCTCGCAAACTGCCTGCTCGGCGGCTTCGGCGATTCGGGAAAGCGCCGCGGATCCGAACTTCCCGAAGACCAACGTCGGACGGGACGTCATCGAGAGCCCATGTTACGGCGAAACGCCGTACTGCGTCTAAGAAGTGCGCAATGCCCGCAGGCGCGAGGAGCCGGGGGTGCGGCGAGGTGGGCGAGCGGGACCGCGATGGCCGAAAAGGGCCACGGTTCACGATCCCGACGCGCGTGTTTCCGACTGGTAGCGAGCTACGCCGAGAAGATCTGCTGGATCTCGCCTTCCATCGCGGCGGGCGCGACCTTCTTGGCGAGGGCGAGCTCCTGGATCAGCAGGCTGCGTGCTTGGTCGAGCAGGCGGCGCTCTCCGAAGGACAGGTCCTTGTCGAACTTGAGGCGATACATGTCGCGCAGCACCTTGGCGATCTCCGACGGGAGGCCGCTCTTCAGCATCTCCGTGTAGGCGCGAAAGCGGCGGTTCCAGGGCTGGAGGTCGACCGCGACTTCCGGAGCCTTCAAGATGTCGAGGATCTTCTGCGCCTCTTTCTTCTTCATCACCGGACGAAGCCCGACGCGTGCTGCTGCCTCGGTGGGCACCATCACTTTGAGCCCCGAGTCCCGGATCTTGATCACGTAGCAAGTGGTGCTGCGTCCGCCGAGATCCCGCGTCTCGATCTCCACGACCTCGCCGACACCGTGGTTCGGGTGAACGGCCATGTCACCCACTTTGAACACGACCGACCGAACCGCTGCTTCCGTGGTAACCGAAGAAGAAGATTGCATACCGCCTCCTAAATGCACGACGGCATCGCGAGCTTGCGACTCCATCGCGCTGCCCGGCGCCGAACGACTCATCCGCGAGATGGCGCGCCGACCGCCCTCGTTTGTCGGCGCAGCGTTGCCTCTATCCTTCATGTGAGAACGCCGCGCTCAGACACCGAAGCCTCTTAACACCGTGGAGGCACCCTGGTCAATTGAATAGCGTGACGGGCGCGGCCGGATATTCGACGGAAATTGCAGGAGATTTCCGGACAAGCGCCGACATGCGACCTGCGCGCTGGCGTTGCTTATCCGCTTTCGTCAGTGTGGAGTCGGTGTCGGCAAATTCAGAATTTCCCAGACCTCGGCCGAAACCAGAGCTCGAAGTCCCGAGGCGATCGGCGCAGAGTCGAGCGCCACGTCGAGCTCCAAACGGCCCGGAAAAAACCGCACGGTTGGTGTTTCCACGGGGTGATTGAGGCCGAGCACGCTGCCGGTCGGGCTGTCCCCGATCGCTTCGAATGTCGCTTTCAGGCGCTCCGCGGCGTCGTTTGGAAACTCCCCGCGGGCGTCGAGGTGAAGTCTGAAAGAGCGTGCACGGCCGGGCGAGAGCGAGATCGACAATGCTTCCGTCGTTCCCAGGAGGCCGAGCGCCGCCGCCGTCCATTCGCCCTCGAACGGCCCCGGAAAGTAGAGGGTCGCCAACGAGTCTCGACTCGGTTCGGACAAACGCGACAGCGCAGCGCCGCGCAATGCCGACGGCGAGCGCCGCAGCAAGCCCAGCGCGAAGGCTTCCGCGACGCGAGCCAGAGTCACGTCGCCGCGCGCGACGATCAGCGTGCGCTCGCCGACTCGGACCAGCGCTTCCGGGTGCTCGCCCGAGACACCGGTGACGCGTGACAGCCCGGGAGCGGCCTCCTTGAGCTCGCCACCACCCCGGAGGTGTTCACGAAACAGCTCGAGCGCGCGCCGCGCCTCCGGGTTTCGCAGCAGAACTCCGTAAACGGTCGCGAGATCGTAACCGGCGATCAGCGCCTCTTCCGCGTCCTCGAGCCGCACGCCCGTGTGCGCCGCGAACGCGTCACGCCGGGAGGCAGGAGCGAGCGCCTCGATTGCGTCGCGAAATGCCTCGTTTTCCAGCAAAACCCGCGGCTTCACGCGCACCAGCCAGCGCAGCCCGGCCGCCGGCACGAGCTCGACGGGCTGCTCGGTCACGAGTGCGCGAGGCGCGGGCGTGGAGCTCCGACGAAGCTCGCCGCCAGTGCACGCACTCAGTCCGAGTGATGCCGCGCACGCCCACACGACCGGGAGCGCGAGCGCGCGGCGGGTGCGTCTCCGTCGACCCCCGAAGCGCTCAGACTGAGACAGGATCAATCGTCTTCGTCGGTGCCGCCCGTGATCGGACGGTGACGGCTGCCGTTGACGAGTTCCTTCAACTCTTTCCCGACCTTGAAGAACGGCAAGCGCTTGGCGGGCACCGGGACGGGCTGACCGGTTCGCGGGTTGCGACCGGCATAGGGCTTGTACGGGCGGACCGTGAAGCTCCCATACCCGCGGATTTCAATGCCTTCACCGCGCTTGAGCGCTTCGGTCATGCTCTCGAACACGCAGTTGACCACCATCTCCGCGCGAGCCTTCGTCAGCTCGCCACGGGCGGCGATGGCCTCGATGAGCTCGCTCTTGGTCATCCGCTACAGGTCCTCCCTCGAACCTTCGAAAGCTTGATGCTCCGCGGTAAGGCCTCAATTGTCAACGCTTTTTCTTTCGGGGACCAGCGCGAGGTAGTCGAGTCCGAGATCGCCCGTTGCTTCGACCTCGAGCTCCGAGGCGCTTTCGAGCGCCTCGAAAGGGAGGGCAGACAGCTCGATCATTCCGCACGGTCCGCCGGCCGATAGCCCGCGAAACCACGACGTCTCGAGCCGCGGGCTTCGCCAGCGAACCCGAGGAGGCTGCTCGCCGATCCAGGCTACAGCCAGGGTCGAGGGCCGATCCGTGAGCCCGGAGAGAGGAGGAAGCCGGAGCGCGACTCTGAGCGGCTGTCCGGACGTTGGGCGAAGCCAGAGCACTCGCTGGCGCGACACGCAGGGCTCGGCGCGGCTCGCCGGGTGAGCGAACCCACCAGACACCATGGCAGGCGGGTACAGCCCCTCGGCCTCAATCCGAGTGAGCGCGGCCGGCTGATAGGGAGCGAGGCCGGGGAGTGCGTGCGCCGCCAATGGATCGTAGCGGTAGCGGAACGCCGGAGGCCGGCCGAGCCGCAGCCACAAGAGGTGGTCGAGTGCGTCGCCCCGTTCGCGCGCAACCACTAGCCCGCTCCGCGCGTCCGAAACCCCGGGCTCGTGGCCGAGCGAGAAACCGTGGTCGGTGTTCACGAACACGAGGCCGGCCGACAGCCCGCGCTCAGCCAGGACCCTGGGCTCGAACATCGGACGGCCGCCCTCTCTCTCGGCGAGCAGCTCGTGCTGGTGGCTCGTGTGGAAAGCGAAGCCGAATAGCGAGGCAGGCACGAGCTTCGAAAGCCAGGCGAGCCGCGCGCCCGCGAGCGCGAGCAACGCGTGCTCGAGCGGCAGCAGGTCGGCGAAGAAGCGGGCGCCGCCGCCGGGGTAGCTGCCCTCGAAGTAGAACGGCACGTAGCCGGCGATCACGACGGCG
>JALYWZ010000615.1 GCA_030852505.1 Myxococcota bacterium
GTGTCCGAGCGAGCGCTGAGCTGCCAGTAGGCCACGCCGCCTGCCACGAGCAGCGCCGCAGCGGCCATGAAGATGCCGCGGTGCGAGCGCTTCAGGTTTGGAGGAATCGTGGGGATCGGCGAGACGGCGGCCGGCGTGCTGGTGCTCGCCGGCGCGGCGCCGCTCGTGACCGCGGCCTTGGCGTCGCTGGTCTGGCTGGGCGGAGCAACGCTTCCGATCTCGATTTCGGCCGCCGGCAAGCCGGCGTCACGCAACAGGTAGCTGCAGCGCTCCGCCGAGATGCGGGCGCGGCGCGGCGCAAACGGGTACAGCGCAACCGCCAGCTCGGCGATGTTCTGGAAGCGCTTGTTCGCGTCCTTTTCCAGGCACTTCATCACGACGGCCTCGAGCTCCGGCGGGCACTCCGGCTGAAGCTCGCGCAGGGGCGTCGGGTCTTTTTCGAGGATCGCAGCGCTGAGCTGCATCAAGGTCGGGGCGTCGAAGGCCGTGGTGCCGGCGATCAACTCGAACAGCACGCAGCCGAGCGACCAGATGTCGCTTCTGGCGTCCACCTCACCGGCCGTGCGGATCTGCTCGGGCGACATGTACGTCGGCGAGCCCATCGGCAGCATGGTTCGGACGAACTGACGGCTGCCCTTGGAGGCCGGGCTCGTCAGCGCGAGCTTCGAGATCCCGAAATCCAGAACCTTGATGATGTCGACGCCCTGCGCGTGGCGCGTCAGGAACAGGTTCTCGGGCTTGATGTCGCGGTGGACGATGCCGTTGGCGTGGGCGCTCGCGAGCGCCTCGCAGGCCTGCATCATGTACTCCACGGCGGTGCGGATCGGCAGTCGGGTTTGCTCGGCGAGCACGTCCGCCAGATCCTTGCCCTCGAGGTGCTCCATCACGATGAACGGAACGCCGTCGGGGAGCGTGCCCACGTCCATCACGCGGGCGACGTATTCGCTCTTGATGCGCACCGCGGCGCGAGCCTCGCGCGCAAAACGCTCGACCAGCTCTTCTTGCGCCAGCGCTTCGGGGCGCAAGAACTTGAGCGCGACCATCTCGCCGAGCTCGACGTGCAGCGCGGCGACGACGTAGCCCATGCCGCCGCTGCCGATCAGCCCCAAGATCTCGTACTTGCCAGCCACCACGTCGCCGGCGGCGAACGGCATCTCGACGATGTCTTCTTCGGCGAGCGGCACCAGCCCACTACTCGGGGAGTCTGCCGAAGCCTTGGTGCTCACTGCTTTCCCTCTCGTATGGCTAGTTCCACTCATCGGTGAGCGAGTGGCGGTGGTTCGATCCCGGTCGGCTCGTTTCGGGGCGCTCATGCAATAAGTTCGGCTCCGTCTCGCCGCTGAGCGACGCTCATCGGTTAACGACTATCATGCCGCAGTTCTTTAGAGCTGTCTCCACACCCCCGCGTGTGAGACGCGAGAACGCGGGGACTACGGAGCACACTGTACGTACGAGCCGGACTCGGTATTCGTCGCGAGATCGAACAACAGCATCGAGCTTCTGTAGGCGGGCGTGCCACTTCCGGGTGCGGAGATACACCACATCTCGAGCGTGCCTCCGACCACGGTCCCGTTCTCGTTCCATTCGAGAGGGCCGAACGTGCCGATGGCGCGGATGCGCTCACCCTCGCTCAGCTGCTGGAATGCGCGCGTCAGGCCCTGCCGTCCCACTTCGATCGTGGTGGCACCACCCGCGAGCTTCCGCAGCTCCCGCGCTACCGTTGCTCCCGTGATCGCGTCGTCGCCCGCGGCGGCGATCGCGTAGGCGATCGAGTAAGCGGCGTCGTACGAAGGACCCATGCCGGAGATCGAGGCCGAGCCACCCGGATAGGCGGAGAGATACGCCTGCTTGAAGGTTTCGTAGACGCTCGCAGACTCCGAGCCGGGGACGATGCCGGTGCCCCGGACGCGCCTCCGGAGCTCGTCGTTGCCGGTGACGAGCGTGAGCAGCTCCGGCACCTTGGTCGAGTCGATGAGCACGTACTGCGGGCGCGGCCCGGCGCCGGCCCAGTTCTCCTCCAGCGGCTTCATCACGTACGAGATCGCCTCGGCGGTGCCGGCCAACACCACGATGTCCGGGACGAACGTGACGTGCTTCGAGATCAACTCCTGGTTGGGCTCCTTGATGCTCGGCTCGTAGGTGTCGAGCAGCACGGTCTTGTCGGTGCCAATCTGCTCCGACAGCGGGCGATCGTTGAGCCGCAGCGAATTCAGCGACGTGCGCGTGCCGATGCCGAGCGCGTCGCCACGGGTGATCACGCTCAGCTTGACGGGGTTCATGCCCCGCTGCTCCTTGATCTGGCGCTCGATGTCGTTGATCTGGCGGATCATCAGCGGCGCGCGCTGCACGTCGCTCGGCACCATCAACCACGTCAGATCGTCGTCGACCAGATCGCCGATCTCGGAAGCCACGGCGCTCGGCGTCATCATCACGGTGCCGCCGGGGACCGAGATTTGCGTCGAGACGTCGATCGTGTCCTGGCTGGTGTTCGGGCCGACGATGGCCGGCACGTGCAGCTTGTTCACGAGGTGATCGCCCGCGCGCTTCCAGGCGCCTTCCGTCTCGTTGCAGGAGACCATCACGAGCTCGCGCGTGCCGCCCGTGGGGTTCGGAATTCCGCCGAGCGAATTGATTTCGGTCACCGCGAGCATCGCGGACTGCTGGCGCTGCTTGTTGGTCTCTGCCTGGGCGCCCTTGGTCGAGAACAGCGAGCCCAGAACAATCACGTTGTCCTGGCTCGGGTCGCCGGTGATCGTGTCGCAGTCCTCGGTGAGCAGGGCGACGCACTTGCCCTCGGGCTTCACGCACACCGCCAGGGTCTCCGCGCCCGCGGAAGCGCTCAGCTTCTGGATGCACTCGGAGTTGGTTTCGCACTCCTCGGCGGGTGCGACGGGGGAGTCGTCGACCTGGAGGTCGTTGAGGCCGATCACCGAGTTGCAGGCAGAGCTGCAGAGAGCCAGCAAGAGCAGGGTGGTCGAGCCGGACAGCGTTCCGAGGCGTTGCGTAATCATGCTTTTATCCGCGAAAACGCGCGACAAGGCGCGTTAAGGGCAGCATTTCTAGCGTATCGGCTGCGGGGCGTCTACCAACGCGCGTGTGCGAAGTCGATGTTGCGTGCTCGCGCTTCTGTCACAGGACGTGACGCACATGCGGACGTTTATTGAAGGGACGCGCGCGTTCACTCGCTGATGTGCGCAAACGGGCTCCGGCCTGCGTCGGTTCACCACATCGAAGCGCGGCGAGGTCGCGTCGACGCGCACGGAGGCAACGCGCGCCGCGATTGAAGTGGAGATTTCGGGGTGATAGGTTGGCGCCTTCGTCCGAAGGGTTGGATTCGAGATGACTTTTCCCCGACGTTTCTTGACCGGCACCGCGCTCGCTTCGGTGTTTTCGGTTTGCTTGGCTTCCGTTCCCGCGTCCGCGTTCGCTCAAGACGACACGTCCGCGGCCGAGACAGCCGCCGCGCGCTCACTCGCCATCGACGGCTTGAAGCTCGCTCAGGCGGGCAACTGCAGCGAGGCCGTCGACAAGCTCGAGCGCTCCGAGAAGCTCCGCCACTCGCCGATCGTGCTCGGCAAGCTCGGGGAGTGCCTGGTGAACCTCGGCAAGCTGGTCGAGGGCACGGAGGCGCTGCGGAGGATGCTGCGTGAGCCGCTCCCGCCGGATCCCACGCCGGCCCTGCAGCAGGCCTACGAGCGCGCTCAGGCCTCGCTCGACGCGGCGAAGCCGCGCCTGGCCGGCCTCACCATCAACGTCAAGGCACCCTCCGACGCCAAGGTGGCGGTGACCGTGGACGGCGAGCCCGTGCCGCCAGCCGTCGTCGGCGTCGAGCTCCCGGCGGATCCGGGGGAGCACCTGATCGAGGCGACCGCGCCCGGCTATCTCAAGGCCTCGACCCGCGCGCGCATGGCCCCGGGCGAGAAGTCACAGGTCTCGCT
>JALYWZ010000616.1 GCA_030852505.1 Myxococcota bacterium
GCCGCCGCCCGAGTGGAGCGTGCTCGGCGTGCTCGCCGGCGTCGGCGGCCTGGTGCTCGGGATGGCCGCGCTGCGAGCCGTGCTCGTGTATCGCTACTCGATCGAGGTCGGCAGGCTGATGCACCTCCGGCTCGTGCCGGAGCTCCGCACGCGCGTGTTCGACAAGCTGCAGCGCCTGAGCTTTCGCTTCTACGACGAGAACGCCAGCGGCTCGATCATCAACCGCGTGACGGGGGACGTACAGAACGTGCGCGCCTTCGTCGACGGCGTGCTCTTGCAAGGCGCGATCATGTGCCTGTCGCTCAGCGTGTACCTGGTTTACATGCTGCGCGCGCACGTGGGTCTGAGCGTGCTGTGCCTGTCGCTGATGCCGCTGATCTGGCTGATGACGACGCGCTTCTCGCGGCGCACGCGGCCCGAGTACCAGAAGAGCCGCGAGCTCACCGACGACCTCGTGCTCGCCATGTCGGAGGGCATGCACGGCATCCAGGTCACCAAGGTGTTCGGTCGGGAACAGTTCGAGCTCGAGCGTTTCTCGCACAAGAACTCGCGCCTGCTCGAGCAGCAGCGCTCGATCTTCGCGAGCGTCAGCCGCTTCACCCCGGCGCTGAGCCTCGTGACCCAGCTCGACACGGCGCTGCTGCTCGCCTATGGCGGCTACCTGGTCGCCACGCACGCGCTGAGCCTCGGCGAGCTGATCGTGTTTGCGGGCTTGCTCCAGCAGTTCTCCGGCCAGGTACAGAGCACGGCCGGCATCGCCAATACGCTGCAGCAGAGCCTCGCGTCGGCGCGTCGCGTGTTCGAGGTGCTGGACGCACCGATCGAGGTGAAGAGCCCCGAGCGGCCCGAAGCGCTCGGGCGGGCACGGGGCGCCGTGCGCTTCGAGCACGTGAGCTTCGGTTACGGCGGCGAGGACGTGCTCCACGACCTCGACTTCGAGGTCGCCCCCGGACAGCGCGTCGGCATCTTCGGCCCGACCGGCTCCGGCAAGACCACGCTAATGGCGCTGATCCCGCGCTTCTACGACGTGAAGTCCGGGCGCGTCTCGATCGACGGGCACGACGTGCGCGCGCTCGAGCTCGACGAGCTGCGGCGGCAGATCGGCGTGGTGTTCCAGGAGAGCTTGTTGTTCAAGAGCACGATCGCCGCCAACATCGCCTTCGGTCACCCCGAGGCGACCCGCGAAGCCGTGGAGCAAGCAGCCCGCGTCGCCGGCGCGCACGAGTTCATCGTCGGGCTCGAGCGGGGCTACGACACGGTGCTCGAAGAGGGCGCCGTGAACCTCTCGGGCGGGCAGCGCCAGAGGCTCGCGCTCGCCCGCGCGCTGTTGCTCGAGCCGCCGCTGCTCTTGCTCGACGAGCCGACCGCAGCGCAAGACGCGGAGACGGAGCACGAGGTGCTGCGGGCGATCGAGCGCGCGACGCGCGGCCGCACGACGTTCCTGGTCGGCAGCCGGTTGTCGTCGCTGCGGAGCGCCGATCTGATCCTGGTGCTCGAGCGCGGGCGGATCGTCGAGCGCGGCAGCCACGCCCAGCTGATGCAGCAAAAAGGCGTGTATTTCCAGGCGGCGACGCTGCAGGCCGCCGATAGCGCGCGCCTCGAATACGTCGGCGCAGGGGGCGGCGCCACGTGACCCGCGACGGCGTGCGCTCCGAGCGACCCGAGCAGCAGCGGCCGCTCGATTTCGGGATCATCCTGCGCCTGTTCCGGCACAGTGATCGCCACCGCCGGCTGCGAAACGCGCTGATGCTGCTGGTGCTTCTGCGCTCGATCCAGATCCCGATCGTCACCTGGGCAGCGGCGCACGTGATCAGCGGCCCGATCGCCGAGGGCAACGTCGAGCGCACGCTGCTGTCGGTGCTCGCGTTCCTCGCCTTCGCCGGCTTCACCGAGCTCTGTTACGTGTACCGGATGCGCCTGGCACTCGAGCTCGGCGAGCGCGTCGTCCACGATCTGCGCCTCGACGTGTACCGGAAGCTGCTCGGCATGCCGGTCAGCTTCTTCCGGCGCACGCAGGTCGGGCGCTTGATCGGCCGCATCACCGCCGACGTCGACGTGGTGCGCGTCGGCGTTCAGGACGTGGCCTTCATCTCCACCGTGCAGGCCGGAAACATGCTGGTCTGCGCGGCGTTGATGCTCTACTACGACTGGAAGCTGTGCCTGGTGGTGCTGCTGATGGCGCCGCTCTTGTGGGCGATGCTGCGCTACTTCCGGCGCAAGCTGAGTCAGGCCTATCGGGCGCAACAAGAGAGCTTCAGCCGCGTCACGGCCACGCTGGCCGAGTCGGTCACGGGCATCCGCGAGATCCAGGGCTTCGTGCGCCAGGACGTGAACGGGGGGCTGTTCGGTCAGCTGATCTACGATCATTCCAAGGTAAACATGGACGCCGCGCAGAAGTCCGCGGTGTTCCAGCCGCTGCTCGAGTTCAACGGCCAGCTGTTTCTGTCGATCTTGCTGGTGGTCGGCGGCTACCAGGCGCTTTCGCACGAGGTGAAGCTCGAGGCGCTGATTCAGTTCTTGTTCCTGTCGAACGCGTTCTTCGCCGCGATCGTCCCGATCGCCAACCAGTACAATCAGGCGCTCACGGCCATGGCCGGCGCCGAGCGCGTGTTCCGGCTGCTCGACGCCGAGCCCGACTGGAAAGACGCTCCGGACGCCGTCGACCTGCCGCCGCTCGAAGGCCGAGTCGAGCTCCGCCAGGTGGGCTTCGAGTACTCCCCTGGCCGGCGCGCGCTCGCCGAGATAGACTTGGTGGTGCCCGCCGGGAGCAGCGTGGCGCTGGTCGGCGCGACCGGCAGCGGCAAGAGCACGCTCGTGAACCTGATCGCGAAGCTCTACCTGCCGAGCGAGGGCACGATCCGCATCGATGGCCACGACCTGTCGCTAGCCACATCGGCGTCCCTGCACCGGCAGCTCGCCTGCGTCACCCAGGACAACTTCCTGTTCTCGGGCAGCGTGCTCGAGAACATCCGGGTCGGTCGCCCCGAGGCCAGCAACGCCGAGATCCGAGAGGCCGCACGAGAGCTCGACGTGCTCGATCTGATCGAGCAGCTGCCCGACGGGTTCGAGACCCGGATCGGCGAGCGCGGCGCGGGGCTGTCGCTCGGGCAACGGCAGCTGATCTGCTTTGCGCGCGCGCTGCTCGCGAACCCCAGGATCCTGATCCTGGACGAGGCCACGAGCTCGCTCGACAGCATCACCGAGGCGCGGATCCAGGCGGCCCTCGCGCGGCTGCTCGCGGGGCGCACGAGCTTCCTCGTGGCGCACCGGCTCAGCACCATCCGCCACGCCGATCAGGTGGTGGTGCTCGAGCGAGGTCGGATAGTCGAGCGCGGCGCGCACGCCGAGCTGCTCCGTCGAGGCGGGGCCTACGCCGCGCTGCATCGCAAGTTCACGAGCTTTTCCGAGGCGGAGCTCGGGAACTCGGGCTGAACCCCGCGAGCCGACTCGGATTTGCACCCGTCCCGGGCTGGGACCGGTTGCACATGCTAGAGGACACGGCGAAAACGCGGTAAGACAAGCGCCCCGAGCCGCTTTCCGGCTCGACCGGCCCGGTAACCCGGAGCCCCGTGTTAGACTCGGTGCCCGGCTAGAGCTCGCGCCGCGATGCGAGGACAGGCGAAATGAAGGAGATCCAGCGAAAGGTCGATAGTCGGGCGATGCGGGAGGTCAATCGCTCGATCGTCCTCGACATCATCCGCAGGGGTGGTCGTGTCTCGCGCACCGATCTGGCGCGGCGCTCCACCCTGACCAAGCCCACGGTATCGGCGATCGTCGAGGACCTGATCGCCACGGGCATCGTGCACGAGGTCGGCTACGACCACACCGTCGGCGTCGGCGGGCGGCGCGCACGCTTGCTCGAGTTCAACGACGCCTCGGCGGCGTACCTCGGCGTGCGCTTCGGTGTCAGCACGACCTCGGTCGGCGTGGCGGACG
>JALYWZ010000617.1 GCA_030852505.1 Myxococcota bacterium
GTCCCCGCGGGTGCGCACGGCGAGTTCGTGTTAGGCGCGTTCCGCGTGCTCGCGCGCGACAGCTCGTTCGGCGAGGACTACCAGGGCGCCACCGCGATCTGCGCCGACGTGGGCCTCGCCCTGTGCACCGAGCTCCAGTGGGAGCGAGCCTGCGCGGCCTTCCCGGAGATCGCCGGCGCCGCGAGCTGGACCACCAGCTCCACGGCGGAGGGTGCAAGCGTGCGCGGCGGCAAGGTCTGCGGAGACAAACTGTCGGCACGCCTCGACGAACGCCAGCCCAGCCGCTACGGCCTGTGTTGCGAGCGCGCGATCGCCATGACCACCGACAACCTGCAGAAGGCCTACCTGCAGACCACGGCGGAGCGCATCCTGGCGCTCGAGCGCGTGATCAACCAGCGCGACGCCAGCGGCTTCGAGGCTCTTTCAGAGCCCAAGATCCTCGTCGACGGCCAGACCAAGACCGCGGCCCAGCTCTCGAAGATGGTTGGTGAAGGCTTGAAAGCTGCGTCCGGCCTGCTCGAAACCAACGAGAGCTGCAGCGTCTCGGTCCAGGCGCAGAAGGTGAAGAAGCGCGTCCGCCGCAAGCTCAAGACCAGCTACCAGACTACGGGCTGGACCGCCGAGTGCCATCAGATCTTGCAAGAGAACGGCAGACTCCAGGCGCGCGACGTGGCCTTCGGCTTCACGGCCGTCAGCAAGCTCAGAGAAATCTCGACCAAGCCGAGTGAGTAGCGCTGCGCGCCAATCAGGCCTTGGTGTCCAACCACAGCGTCACAGGGCCGTCGTTCACGAGCTCGACATCCATGTGCGCGCGAAATTTGCCGGTTTCGACCGGGACGCCGCGGCCCCGAGCGGCTTCGCACACGCGCTCGAACAAGCGCTGCGCCTCACCCGGTTCCATGGCGCCGATGAAGCTCGGGCGACGGCCACGGCTCGTGTCCGCGAACAGGGTGAACTGCGAGATGCACAGGAGCCCGCCGCCGATCTCGGGCAGCGCGCGGTTCATCTTGCCGGCGTCGTCTTCGAAGATCCGGAGGCCGATGAGCTTGTCCGAAAGCGCCGCGGCGTCCTGGTCGGTGTCGTCTTTCCCGACGCCGATCAGCACGCACAATCCGCGAGCGATCCGGCCTACCACGGCGCCGTCGACCGTGACCGAAGCACGGCTCACCCGCTGAACCACGGCACGCATGGCCCGGAGCGTGTCAGACTCTCGCCGCTCCGACCAGCCCCACGACCCGATGCCCCGCTCGAACTCCGATTACCGCACCGATCTCCCGCTCGACACGCGCGCCCCGCTGCCGCAGTGGACGCATGCCCTGGCGCGGTTGCTCGACGACGCCTTCGTGATCCCCGGAACCGGCGTGCGCGTCGGGATGGACGCGATCTTGGGCCTGGTCGCGCCCGGCGCCGGGGACGCGCTCACCAGCATCGCCACGGCCATGCTGATCCTCGAAGGCTTCAAGCGCCGCGTGCCGACGGTGATCTTGCTGCGCATGTTGCTGAACCTGACGCTCGACGCCGTGATCGGCTCGATCCCCGTGCTCGGCGATGTGTTCGATGCCTTCCACCGCGCTGCGCGCAAGAACCTCGAGCTCTTGCAGCGCCACGGAGGCACCGCGCCGCTCACGCCGCGCCCGGTCGATTACCTGGTGGTCGGCTTCGCGTTACTGTGTGTGCTCGCGCTCCTGGCGCTGCCGGTCGTGATCGGGCTCGGCCTGATCCACTTGGTGGCCAGCCTCGCTGAGTGAGCGGCGCTCGGCAGCGAGCGACAGCAAGCGCTCGGCGAGCCAGGCTCGCTCTTCGGCGGCGAGCTCCCAGCGGATCGTGCCGATCCGCCCCTGATCGGACCAGAGCAACAGCGCCTCCGGAAGCAGCTCCGGCAACAGCGCCGCCTTACCCTGGATGTTCACGCTGCGTCCGCCCTCGAGGGCGAAGATCGACCAGCTCTGCTCGTCGAGCTCGATCCGGATCACGTCGCGCACGGCCGCCCGCAGCCTCAGGCCGAGCGCCGCGATCAGCCCGCCGATCAACACCGAAAACGCGAAGCTCCAGGCATCGAGCGAGAGCGCGATCCCGACCAGCGTGAGCGTGAACAGCAGCATCGCCCAGGCGTCCGAGCCCCACGGCTCGAGACCTCGCCCCGGCAACTCCAGCACGACGCGGCCCTCGCCGTCGATCCGCTCGACGATCCCGCCGCGATCGATGCCGCCGCGCTTTTCGACGCGCTGCGCGGCGAACTGCCGCTGCTGAAACGCGAACAACGCCAGCGTCGCCGCAGCCGAAGCTCCGCCGAAGAGCGAGAGCCAGGGCCGCAGCTTCCCCGGAAGCCACGGCAGGACCAACAACACGAGCGCGGCGGCCCCGAACAGCACCGCCGCGTAGCGCTCCGGCAGGGGGCCGCGCGCCTTCGAGCTCTTCGGCTCCTCCGCGTTCAAGCGAAGAACCTCAGCTCGCGCTCGACTACATTTTCCCCGGGCTCGCCGCGTTCCGCCTGGCGGAGTAGGCGCCAGATCTGCGGTCCCAAAAAATCCAGATCGGTGGACATGTATTGCTCGCCGCCGAAGCGCTCCACGTTGTCGCTCTGCGCCTTCAGCATCACCGCGTCCTGCGCGAAGATCCGGAGAGCGACGCGCTGCAGGATGGGCCGCAGCAGGAAGCTCGGCAAGAGCGTGCGAAACGCCGCGACCGCCGTCAGCCGGGTCAGAAAATCCGTGACCGGCGTGCACAACGCGGTCACCAGGAAATGCGACTCGGTCCCGAGCTTGTATTCGACCTGCGCCACCGACGGCAGAAAGAAGCGGTCCCAGTGTTCGACGATGCCGCCGCTCGGTGACAGGAGCTTGCCGACCAGCCCGTCCGGCCGTGGCTCGCCGATGTACTCGGCCTCGACCGAGGTCGGCGTGCGCTTGACCCGCACCCGGATCTCGTTCGGTTTTTTTCCGCGAAACAAGCCGCGGTGCAGGAACGCGGTGTGCGGCACGTCGAGCGCGTTCTCCAGCGTCGCGTGCAGCGTCCCGCGCGCCTCGACTTCGTGCTCCACGATCGAGTGGCCCGACAGCGCTTCGAGGCCGATCCGGAACGGCGGCTGGTCCGGCTCCTCTCCGAGCGCCGGGCACACCCACACCAGGCCTTCCTGCTCGCGCAGCGCGGCGCTCGGACAGCGCCGCTCTTTCTCGCCGCCGCCCTGTAGCCCGGGCACGAGCCGGCATTGCCCCGAGCCGTCGAACTGCCAGCCGTGGTACGCGCACTCGAGGTGCCCGGTGCTCGCCACGCGGCCGAGCGAGAGCGGCACGTTGCGGTGCGGGCAGCGATCGAGCAGCGCCCCGGCGCGCCCCTCGCCGTCTCTGAACAGCACCAGCGGCACCCCGAGCAAGGTGCGCGCGAGCGGCCGGTTGGAAAGCTCGCTGCTACGGCACGCCACGTACCAGTAGCGATGGAGCCGCGCGATCGACGTATGCCCTTTCGTCGGCGGCGGCGCGAGCACGGACGGGGACACGCACCGCCCATGATTGACCCGGGAGCCCTGGCTGTCGAGCCCCTTGCGCCGCAGCGGGCCGCCCCGCATAGTCCCCCGATATTCTGCGGATCCCGCGCGAGCGGCGGTCTCGGGAGAGCCAGGAGGAGAGCGAGTGATCGACAAGAAGACCGCGAGCTTCATGCGTTCCCTGTGCATGGGGCAAATCGAGGAAGACATCCTGCTGCCGTTCCCGGAGATCTCGAGCGCCGAGAAGGAGACGTTGCAAGGCGTGATCTCGTCGCTCGAGCAGCTGTTCCGCCCGCACTCCGAGGACTTCCGCCGCTGGGACCGGCAGGGCGAGTTCCCGCCCGAGTTCGTCGAGGAGCTCCGCCAGTTCGGCCTGTTCGGCCTGGTGATCCCCGAAGAGCACGGCGGCATGGGCTTCGGCAGCGCGGCCTACTCACGGTCGCTGCAAG
>JALYWZ010000105.1 GCA_030852505.1 Myxococcota bacterium
GGCTCGAGCCCCAAGGCCGGCGCGGGGAACGGCGGCTCATCGGGCGCGAGTGCAGGGGCGGGCGGTTGCGTCGAGAACCTCGCGTGCGAGCTGCAGCCTCCCCCGAGCACGGGCGATCTTCATCAAGACTGCGTCGACCGCATCAATCAGTTCCGAACTCAGTGCGCGTGCCTGCCGCCGCTGGCTCGAAGGATGGATGGTGAGGCCTGCGCGGATCAGATGGCCGAGTACGACGCCGAGATGAACATGGCGCACGCCGGCTACAACGACAAGATCTGCCAGCCGGCTGGCGCGCAGAACTCATGCCCCGGTTATTCCTCGAACAACCAGATCATCTCCCTGTGCCTACAACAGATGTGGGACGAGGGACCGCCGCCCATGAGCCCGTGCGAGGGCAGCTGCTTTCAGAAGTACGGACACTTCATCAACATGACCAGCACCTCGACCACCAAGGTCGCGTGCGGCTTCTTCACGACCTCCTCCGGCAAGGTCTGGGCAGTGCAAAACTTCACGCGCTGACGAGCGCGGTCGGGGCGAGCGCCCGGGCCGCCGGGACCGGACCCCACGAGATTTTTGGAAATTGGGTCCACACCGCATCCTTTGACCCCCGTTCGGTCGTCTTCTTTCCAGAAGGAGCTCGAATCATGAATCTGGAAGGAAAAACGGCGGTGGTGATCGGTGCCAGCTCGGGGGTCGGCAAGGCGCTGGCGCGGTCGCTCGTGGCAGCGGACGCGCGGGTGACAGCGGTGGCGAGGGCTCCGGAGGGGCTCTCGGCGTTGCGCTCGGAGCTCGGGCCGCGCATCGAAACCGTGCAGGCCGACGCCGCCGACGCTGCAACGGCGCACAAGCTCGTGGGCGAGCTGCGACCCGATTTCGTGGTGCTGACGGCCGGGGTTCGACCGCAAATGGGACCGATCGACGAGCTGTCTTGGGACGCCTTTTCGGAGGCCTGGAACGCGGACACCAAGGCGGCGTTCCACCTCGTCCAGGCCGCGCTGCGTGCGCCACTTCGCTCCGGCAGCACGGTCGTGATCGTCTCCAGCGGCGCGGCCGTCAATGGTTCGTTCCTGTCGGGCGGCTACGCGGGTGCCAAGCGCATGCAATGGCTGATGGCCGGCTACGCGCAAAAGATTGCGGATGCCAAACCGCTCGGCATCCGCTTCCTGGCCGTCGTCCCGCGGCAACTGATCGAGGGCACCGCGATCGCGAAGCTTGCCTCCGAGCGCTATGCCCAGGGGCTCGGCATCACGCCCGCGGACTACATGAAGCGCTTCGACGTCCCGCTCGACTCCGACAAGGTCGCAGCCGGCATCGTCGCGGGCTTGAGAGGCGAAGCGCCCGCCAATTCGACGGCCGTCGCGGTCACCGGTACGGGCCTGGAACTGCTCACGTGACCGAGCCTGCTCCGGCGCCACTTGCTGCAGCGGACGACGAAGCGCACCAACGCTTCGTCGATCTCGTCGCCGAGGTGCGCCCCGAGCTATTCCGGTATTGCGCACGCATGACCGGTTCGATCTTCGACGGCGAAGACATCGTGCAGGACACGCTCGCCAGAGCGCACCTCGCGCTCTGCAGCATGACCGAAGCTCCGCCGCTCAAACCGTGGCTGTTCCGCATCGCGCACAACGCCGCCATGGACTTTCTGAAGCGCTACGAACGCAAGCGCGTAGACCTCGTCGCCGAGCCTCCCGAGCCCAGCGAAGCGGAGGAGAGCGGCGTCGATGCGGCCCTGCTCGAGGCTGCGTTATCGCGATTCGTCGCGCTGCCGCCCCAGCAGCGCAGCGCCCTGGTGCTCAAGGACGTGCTCGGTCACTCCCTGGCTGAAACCGCGGCGACGATGGGCACCAGCGTTGCCGCGGTGAAAGCAGCGTTGGTTCGCGCGCGTGAACACCTCGCCCGAGCCCTGCCGCCGAAGGCAGCGATTGCAGAGGAGCCCTCCGTCGAAGAGCGTCGCAACCTGCGCCGCTACGCACGGCTGTTCAACAACCGCGACTGGGACGGGCTGCGCGCCCTGATGAGCGAAGAGTCGCGGCTGGACCTGGTCACGCGCACGCGCCGGCGCGGAGCAGCGGCGGCCGAGTACTACGTGCGCTACGAAGCGATCGCGCCGCTCGAACAGCTGCGCGCCGAAGCGGGTTCCGTGGACGGCGTGCCGGTGATCGCGCTGTTCCGCCCCGCATCCAGCGCGGTCCCCTCGTACTTCATGCGCATCGACTGGAACGGCGACCAGGTGGACCTGATCCGCGACTTTCGCTACGTGCCGTACATCGCGGAAGGCGCGCTCTATACGCCCGACGAGAATCACGACTAACGAACCAGAATCAGCCGCTCAGTCGGAAAACGGGCAGGGGCGGCCCTGGAAGGCTTCGAAGTGGTGGATGCGGCAGAGCACGCTCTGGGCGACGCTGCCGCGCGCGCAGCCGTCGTGCTGGCAGGGCTCGTCGGGGCGCTCGGCGCCGAGCGAGTCGTAATATTCGCGGTCGAGCCGGTGCTGCAGCTCGTCCGCCTCTTTGCGCCAGCGTGCAAGCTGCGACTCGGAGCGCACGCCGGGCCGCCAGGGCTCGGCTTCGAGTGCGTCGAGCGCACCGCGCGCGAGCGCCAGCCAGAGCTCGATGACGCGGTCCTTCGAGACGCCGGGGAGGTGGCGCGAGGGGCCGTCGCCGCGCGAGAACACCAGCGTGCCGTCCACGCTGTACTCGAGCGAATTGTCGTGCTCGTCGTTGAGCCAGGCGGCGCCGTGCTCCTCGTCGTCGGGATCGAGGGCATCGAGGAACTCGCGTAGCTCGGCTGGCGTGGGGTTCTCGAGCGAGCTTCCGAGCGCGTTTTCGACGTAGAACGGCATCGCAGGGTCCGCCGAGCGCTACGTTACAACGCCGGCGAGGCGCGGCGGCAGGGGCGTCTTCGACGGATTTTGGCACCTGGTGACGTGCCCGTCGTGAGTCGCGCACTTTTCAGGGTGCGCCCCCCCAATCACTTCTCGAGGTTGCAGTCAGGATCCTGACTGTGGCCTCGCGGTGGAGCAGGGCTGCGCGCGGCGGCGCGCCTGCGGGAAGACGGCTTGGACCGAGCGGGAACGGCTAGGCGGCGCCGTGGCACTTTTTGTATTTTTTGCCGCTGCCGCAGTGGCACGGGTCGTTGCGGCCGATGCGGGGCTCGGTGCGGCGCACGGGCGGGCCACCCACCATTTGACCGTCAACGAAGTACCAGCGGCCGTTTTGCTTTCGGAAGATGGCGCGCTCGCGGTGGTCGATGGCGAGGCCCTTGACCTTGTACTTGGCGACGAACTCGATCACGCCTGCGTCGTCGTCCTCGCCGCCCTTTTCGCTGCTGACGAGCTCGAAGCCGAGCCACTCGGAGTCCTTGGCCCAGGCTTCGGTGTTCTTGCGGTCGATCTCGCCGACGCGCTCGGGGTCGTGCGTGTCGAGGATGTAGTCGACGTTGTTGGTGGCGAACGCGGTGTAGCGCGAGCGCATCAGGTCTTCCGCGGTCGCGGGGCGCTTGGTGCCGTCGATGAACGGTCCGCAGCAGGTTTCGAGCGAAGCGCCTTTTCCGCAGGGGCAAGTCACGAGCGTTCTCCTTATCGATCGGCCGACACCCCGTCGAGGGCTACGGGCGGGGCGACCGGTCTACATCAGGGGCGGGCCGCGCGCCAAGGCGCTCGACCGTGCGGCGGGTTACGCCGCCGAATGCGCCGTTCGAGAGCAACGCCACGACGTCTCCGGGGCGCGCGAGCTCGGCGATGCGCTCGACGATCGCGGCGTGATCGGGCGGAGATTCGGCGTGTTTTCCCGACTTCTGGAGCTCTGCGACGAGGGCCGAAAGGTCGAGCGCCTCCGACGCGGGGAGGTTCTGGCGACCGAGGGGGGCGAGCAGCACGATGTCGGCGGCGGCGAAGGCGGGCGGGTATTCGTCCTGGTGCAGGCGGCGGCAGGCGGTGGCGCTACGCGGCTCGAAGACGGCGATCAGCCGGCCTTCGCGGTGGCGCGCGCGCAACGCCGCGAGGGTTTCGCGCACGGCGCTCGGGTGGTGCGCGAAGTCGTCGTAGACGGAGACACCGCCGGGCGTACCGAGCAGCTCCTGACGACGGCGGACGCCGCGGAAGGACGCGAGGGCTCGGGCGAGCTCGACGATCGGCGCGCCGAAACCTTGCGCCGCTGCGGCAATCGCCGCGAGCGCGTTCTTGAGGTTGTGGCGACCGGGGAGCGACAGCGCGAAGCGACCGCAGCTGACGCCGCCCGCGAACAAGTCGAAGCTCTGGGCGCGCTCGTCGCTGCTCGCGGGCGCTATCACCCAGTGGGGTGATACGCCGCCGGTGTCTTCGCCCTCGAGCGCGTAGTACGCGACCTCACAGCGCGCGAGCCGGGCGACCGCGCGCACCAGCGGATCCCCGGCCTCGGCGACGAGCAAGCCGTGTTCCGGCAAGAGCGCGACGAACTTGCGAAAGGCTTCGAGGTACGCTTCGAGCGTCGGATAAATATCGATGTGGTCGTGCTCGATCGAGGTGAGGATCGCGACCTCGGGCCGGTAGTGCAAAAACTTCGCGGTCTTCTCGAAGAACGCGGTGTCGTACTCGTCGCCCTCGATCACGAACGGCGTCCGGCGCGGGCGATTACCGCTCAAACGGCGCGGACCGGGTTTTCGGAAGCTGCGAGGGAAGTCTGCAGGCAGGCCGCCGATCAAAAAGCCTGGCTCGAAGCCGGTGCGATCGAGCAGGTGCGCAGCCAGCGCGGTGGTGGTGGTCTTGCCGTGGGTGCCGGCGACGACGAGCGGCGAGCTACCCTCGAGCACGAAGCGGCCGAGCGCTCCGGCGAGGTGCGTCACCTCGAACCCGCGCTCGAAAGCGGCTCGCGCTTCGACGTTGTCGGGCCGGCAGACGTTGCCGACGACGACCAGCTCGGGTGCCGCGCCGCCCGAGCCGTCGAGGTGCGCGGGGTCGAAGCCCTTCAGACAGCGTATCCCCCAGGCCTCGAGCGCCGGGCCCATCGGCGGATCGAAGGCCACATCGCTGCCGGAAACGCTATGGCCGAGCTCGGCGAGCAGGCCGGCAAGCGGGCCCATTCCCGTGCCAGAAACGGCGACGATGTGGATGCGCATCGAGGCGGACTATACTCTCCGGCTCTACGTCCGATGAAGATCTCAGAAAAACTCGACCGGGTTCGGCCAGCCTTCTCTTTCGAATTCTTCCCTCCCAAAGACGAAGCCGGAGTCGAGCGGCTGTTCGAGACCGTGGCGGCGCTGGCCCGCTACAACCCCGCCTACGTCTCGGTGACGTACGGCGCCGGCGGCAGCACGCGGCGCCTGACGGTGGACCTGGTCAAGCGCATCAAGGGCGAAGCCGGAATCGAGACGATGGCTCACCTCACCTGCGTCGGCGCGCGACGCGAGGAGATCGCGGTGGTGCTCGACGAGCTCCGCGAGGGCGGGATCGACAACGTGATCGCGCTGCGCGGAGATCCGCCGAAAGGGCAGACCACCTTCGTCACCCACGAGGGTGGGTTCTCGCACGCCTCGGAGCTGATCGGCTTCATCCGGGCGCGCTACGACTTCTGCATCGCCGCTGCGTGCTACCCGGAATGTCACCCCGAGAGCATGGACGCGGCGAGCGACCTCGAGTTCGCGAAGCAAAAGGTCGAGCTCGGCGCCGAGGTGCTGGTCTCGCAAATGTTCTTCGACAACGAGCACTACTTCTCGTACGTCGAGCGCGCGCGCGCCGCCGGCATCCACGCGCCGATCGTGGCCGGGCTCATGCCAATCACGAACCTCTCGCAAATCCAGCGCTTCGCGGCCCTGTGCGGCTCGACCTTGCCGAAGCCGCTCGTGGAACGCCTGGAAGCCGCCGGAAACGACCTGGAAGCCGTGCAGCGCATCGGCGTCGAGCACGCCATCGACCAGTGCCGCGGCCTGCTCGAGCGCGGCGTCCCCGGCATTCACTTCTACACGTTGAACCGCTCCCCCGCGACCGTCCGCATCCTCGACGCGCTGCTCGCCCACTAACGGCAGCCCAGCAACGGCAGACCGCTTCGCAGACGGGATTCAACAGGAAGCCGGGAAGACAGGAAGACCAGCAGTTTTTTTTGGCGGGTGGATCCGACACGCATCGGATCGCTGCTGCGTAGCGGCCGCAAGGGATCAGTCTCGATGACGCCGCAGACCATCACGAGAAAAAAATCCCCTTCCTGTCTTACCGCCTTCCTGTTGATCCCCATCTCGCCCTGCCGAGATGAGCCGTAGCCAACGGCTATTTGCGAACGACGATGAAGGTCTTTTCACCGTGGGCGCGGGCACCGTGCCAGCCGGCGGGCAGTGCGGGGGTGGCGAAGTCGAAGACGCGGCGGGCGTCCGGGGGAGACAGCGTGATGTCTCCGGGGCCGTACTCGATGCCGAACCGATCGTGGACGTACGAGCCGTAGAGCAGCTGACCCGAGGAGAGCTCGAGCACCCAGGGCAGGTCGTAGACCGGAAAGCGCTCACCCGCGCGTTCCGGCTCTGCAGCGAGGAACGTGACGTGCTTGGCGACGACCTCGAAGGTCCCCGTCTTGGTCACGGCTTGCGGGTGATCGATCACGCTCGAATCGCCGAGACGATCGCGGCCGACGCTCGCCAGCGTCGCGAAGACGGGGCGCTTGCCCTCGTAGAGCACGAGCGCGCCCGTGATGATGCTGACGTCGATCCAGCGCACGCCGTCCTTCACGAAATCCGGGAACTGCGAGCGCGCGAAGATCGTGGTCACGTCTTGATGCCGGAGCCAGAGCCCGGAGCCGGCGTCGAAGTACTTGGTGCCGTCGATGGTCTTGCTCTTGGTGCCGAGCGGAAGCTTCGAGTGATAGTCGAGCAAGTCCTGCTTCTCGGGCAGCTCGTCGAGCTTCCAGCCGCGCACGCCGCGCTTGACCACGAACGCGACGCGCAGCGCGTCGTTGCCGACCGCTTGACCCTCGAACGCGGAGGGAGTGGCCGCGGTTAGATCTTCGGCGCGCACGAAGCGGCCGTTCGGCAAGAGCCCGAGCCGCTCCGGCTCCCCGCCCGCCTGCCGCGCCGTCCACGAACCGACGACGGCCAGGCCCGCCCCTTTCGGGAGCTTGCGCAGCTCTTTGACGGCGTCCGCCTGGCTCGGGTCGCGCTCGAGCAACGCAGTTTCTGCGCGGGTGCGCGCATAAGTGTAGGGCAGCGCCTGGTCGAGCGACGGCTGGATCGCCATCGCCGTCAACGTGGGGTGGCGCAGATCGAGGGTCGCGCCCTGGTCGAGGCAGATGAAGCCACGCGGGAAGACGGCGTAGTAGCCGTTCGGACACTGCTTGGTCTTCTTGACCGCATCCTTGCTGCGCGCGATGCGCGCCCCGGCGTGCAAGTAGCCGATCTCCGGCGCGTTCGCGCGCGGGCGCTCGCGGATCGGGGTCAAGTTGGCGATCGAGCCGAGCTTCGGCCCGGACTCCGACGGCGGCGGAACGTTGGGCCCGTCGTCTTCTTCGGAGAGCTTACTGAGCGCAACGTCGTCTCCCGACGTGCTGCAGCCGAGCGCGCCGAAACAGGCGGCAGCGCACGCGAGCGCAAAGCGGGCGATCCCGGGCAGTGCCATGCGGATGTGGTGCCCGAATCCCCGAACACGGGCCAAGTTAGCGACGCGCGGGGTCGGCGGGTCGGCCGTCTCCGGGCCGCGAGTCAAATTGGCTCACGCAGCCGCACTTATTTAGCGTACTCATCGTGTTGAGCCTCCCAACACTATCAGTGGTTCATGTCGGAGCCGGGAACGAGAACAGATCTTCCGTACTTGGCCTTCGGTCGCGAAGTCCGTCGCTTGAGAAGCACGTTGGGCCTGACCCTCGAGCAGCTCGCCGAGCGTTCAGAGCTCACTCCGAATTACATCGGTAGCGTCGAGAACGGGCGCCGGGATCCGTCGCTCAGCACGGTGCTCGCGCTCGCCAAGGGCCTCGGTGTGGGCGCGGGCGAATTGCTGGGAGGCCGGAGCGATCTCGGGCCGCAGGCTTCGGAGGCGGCGTGCTTGCTCGAGTCGCTCACGCCCGAGCTCCAGGACGCCGTGCTCGAGCTCTTGCGTGCACTGACACGCAAGCGCCGTTGAGCCGGCCGGTACCTGCGCGCGGCCTGCGCGTTTCTACGCGGATGCCGAGGGTGACTTGACCCTCGGCGGCGGCTCGCCGATGACTCGGGGCGATGCAGAAGTTCGTGGCAGGGCTTGCGTTGCTCGGGGGCGTGATTGCGCCGTCGATCGCGTCTGCGGCAGAGGACAGCTGGGACGGCGGCTACGCCGTGAAAGCGGAGCGGCGCTCGGGGTTCGTGGCCTCGGCGGGCATCGGCTTCGGCGTCGCGGGTGGCGAGGGCTACCCCAACGACGTCTCGAAGATCGACGACCCCGATTACCGCACCACGGCGGACCCGGCGTTCGGCAGCATGAACTCGATCTGGATCGGCGGAGCGCTGCGCGACTGGTTCACCTTCGGGCTCGGGTTGAACGGCTTCGGCGCCAAAGACGGCGATCTCACGACGCGCGGCAGCGCCTTCATCCTGCACATCGAAGCGTTCCCGCTCTATAACCTCGGCGGCAAGCTGCGCGATCTGGCGTTTTATACGGACTTCGGCGCGGGGGGCCTGCTGATCGAAGGCGGCCCGGAGAAGGCCGACGGCGGCTTCATCTCTTACGTGGGTGCGGGCTCGAGCTTCGAGCTCTGGCGCCTCGGCCACTTCGCGCTCGGGCCGACGCTGGGCGGTGTCTACACGTACTCGCAATCCGTCGACGCTTTCGGGGCGTTTCTCGGGTTTCGCGCCAGCTTCTACGGCGGACCGTAACGTACGCGAGGCCCATGCCTGCACCCGCGAACCGACGCGCGCGAGAGGTGATGCAGCAGCTCGGCGGCAACGTGCAGCGCTTGCGCCGGAAGAAGCGGCTGACGCAGCAAGCGCTCGCCGAGCTCGCGAGCCTCGATCTGTCCTACACGCAGCGCGTCGAGCGCGGTCAGGTGAACGTGACGCTCGGTACGCTCGTGACGTTCGCGGATGCGCTCGGAGTCGCACCAGGCGCGCTGCTCAAGCCGGGCAAGGCGCCAGTGGTCCGACGCGGGCGCCCGGCGAGCGTCAAGGCCGCCAAACGGCGCTGACGACGCGTTCGTGACCGCCGTAGTCGCGCCGGCGTTCGACCTCGGCGTACCCGTGCTCTTCGAGCAGCGCGTGCGTTCGTGGGGCCTGATCGTAGGCGACCTCGAGCGCGAGCACGCCGCCGGGGACGAGCCTCTCCCGGGCGTCCTGCACGATGCGGCGCACCAGCGTGAGCCCGTCGGGGCCGCCGTCGAGCGCGAGGCGCGGCTCGAAATCGCGGACGTCCGCGTCGAGCGTGGGGATCTCACCCGCGGGGATGTAGGGCGGGTTGGCCGTGACTAGCTCGAAGCGCTCTCCGGGGTCCGTAGCGGCGAACAGATCGCCGCTCGCGAAGCGCGTGTTCCAGGCGGCCCCGAGCCGGCGTGCGTTTTCGGCGGCGAGCAAGAGCGCAGCTTCCGACAGGTCCGTGGCGGTGACGCGCCAGGTGCGGCGCTCGAGGGCAAAGGTCACGGCCACGCAGCCCGAGCCGGTGCACAGGTCGAGCGCACGGCCGTAGAGCGCACGCGGGCGGGTGCGAGTGAGCGCGACCTCGACCAGGGTCTCGGTGTCGGGGCGCGGCACGAGCACGCGCGCATCGACCACGAAGCGCCGGCCGTAGAACTCGCGCTCGCCGCGGATGTACGCGATCGGCTCGCCGC